>JAFCZY010000392.1 GCA_019314105.1 Deltaproteobacteria bacterium | reverse complement strand
CCTGGAAAAATTTTTGCTCGCTCTCCCGCAATGTTTCTTTGGAAATTATACGTTCACTGATGTCTTTTGCTATTCCAGCCAAAGCAAATGGATTCCCTTGAGAATCTTTCAAAAGCGTTGTTGTCATTAAAGTTGGAAATGTTTTCCCTTGTTTTGTGATATGTCAAATTTCCAGGCTTTTGCCTGAATAGTCTTCGGGATTCTCATATCCATGCATTTTGCACCACGCCATGTTGGAAAATATAACGTTTCCTTTTAAATCAGCAAGTACCATTCCTTCTGTTGATTGCTCCACCATATAAGAAAGTGTTTTCAGTTTTTCTTCTGCGTCTTTAAAGATATGTTTCATAAACTTATCCCATAATCGTCTTTTTCATTGTGTGGCCAGTGTCCTTTCGAACAGTTCATTTATACTATTAATATAATCCTTATTCTGGCAGGGCTTTGACAGATGGTCAACGTTAACATCTTTTTGTTTCAATTCTTTTATGGATTGTAAAAACTCTATATTCCCGGAAATAAACAGGATGGGAATGGTTTTGTTTGTTTCCCTGATGTGATTATATACATCCATGCCATTGATGCCACCCGGAAGTATATAATCCAAACTTATCAAATCATATTTATTTTTTTTAAACAACTCTATTGCAGCCTGTCCATTATTTGCGATATCAACCTTGTGGTTACAGGGGTCCTGAGTTAATATCCGGTATTGTACATCTGATATCGCCTGTTCATCCTCTACAATAAGAATATCCTTTTCAAATTGTAATCTTGTATTTTGAATGTCTATTTTTTCTTGTTCTGTTAATCCTTTTTTAATGACAGGAATACTGATTGTAACCTTAGTACCTGAATCAAATTCAGATTCAACTGAAAGGCGGCCCTTGTGCTGTTCAATATATTTTTTTATATTGGCCATTCCATAGCCGGTTCCCTTAATACCGGGTTTATATGAACCGGTCACATCTTTTGTTCCCTTTAGGGTGAAAGATGGCTCATAAATATTTTCCAGATGTTCTCTGGGAATGCCGCATCCGTTATCTTCAATCTCAAAATTAATATTTTCTCCTGAACAATACGTACGAACAATTATTCTGGGATATTCAGTCATACTTATGGCATGGATCGAATTTTGTATTAGATTTACAAGGGCGTGTTCGATCATTCCTGAATCAGCGAGCAGCTCCGGTATTCCTGGCTTATATTCCCTGATAATTTCAATTCCTTCCAGATCCTTTTTCAACAGATTTACAACCAGGTCGATTTTTCCACTGATTCTGAAAAATTCCTGTCTTGGCTCCTGGTCCCTGGCAAAGGCCACCAGATTTCTTGTTAAATTTCTTCCCCGCAACGTCTGGTCAAATACTAATTCCAGTGTCTTTCTTATTTCTTCATCTTTACAATCCAAAAGAGCAAGCTCGGTATTGCCCATAATAATCCCTAATATATTATTGAAATCATGAGCCATTTTTCCGGCAACCCGACCCACCAAGGCCTGCTTGGACTGGTTTGCTGCAATTTTCTGGGCAGTTGTTTTTTCTTTTTCTGCCCGGGTCCGCCGGGTGATATCCAACAGAGTTACCACTGCTCCACCGTCTTTTAAAAAACTCCCTCGAAATTCAATATCCTTTACTTCACCGGTTTTACAGGTGATCTTAAACTGGCGTATGGTTTCTTTTTTTGCAGATAATTCCTTCCAGCCGGCCAAAGCCTGGTTCCGGTATTCCTGATCCGGATAAACTTTTAAGAACCAATCCTCTGAAGTGTTAATATCCTGTTTGGCGTAACCCGTGATTTCAGTAAAACTTTTGTTTGAAAATAAAAGCCTTCTCTTTTTATTCCAAACAGTAATACCCAGAGGAACACTTTCAAACAAACTGTCCAGAAGATCACGTTGATTCCGCAATTCAGACTGGGCTTTGGATTCCCTGACCTGAAGTTTATATTGCCGGATCGATAGAAATATCATGCCAACCGTGATCAACACGGCCAAAGCAAAGAGTAAATTGGCGTTGAACAAAAATTGTCCCAGTCTTTTTTGCTGCCCTTCCAGTATTGTCCGGGCTCTAATTCTTGAATTCCGGTTCAGCATTCGCGCTTTTTGGTAAGCTGCCTCACTTCGTAAAAAAATTATTTCCACAGTTGTTTTATTTTCCGGTCCTAATCCTGAAACACCTTCGGAAAGCCAAATCTGTACATCAGCGATTGCCGGTGCAACGACTGCATGAAAAGCAGACGCTTGTACCATGTTGTCAATCACGTAGGAGTCGCGCAGCCTTACAATACCGTTGTAAACAATCTCTACTTTTTTACGCAGCAGGGTTAGGTTTTCTGAGGCGGGGCTTTCTTTGGCAATCCTCGCGGCACATACAACATCTGATAGGTTCTCAAGAACAAAGGAAAGATCATTGAGTTCTACCAAAAGCTTGCCGGGCAGTTGTTTTTCAACTGACCGAAGGGTCGTATTCGTCATGATTCCAGTAATAATAACACCGGCAATCAGT
>JAFCZY010000065.1 GCA_019314105.1 Deltaproteobacteria bacterium | reverse complement strand
GGGCTTAAAGGCGGCAGTTATGTTGTAGATGTGGGAATTGCCAAAAATGATACAGAGAAATTCAAAACAGGTTGGAAAACCATAAAGAGAAATATCAAAAGAGTGGGGGATTTAACCCAGGATCTTTTGACCTATTCCAAGCAGAGAGAACCAGCGTTTGAACTGTGTCTGCCCAATGATATTGTTGATGATGTGATTGAACTGGTAAAAGATACTGCAGAATCAAAAGACATTTTTATTTTAAAAGAAATTGATAATAGCATTGGTGAAATTATGGCTGATCCACAAACAATTCATCGCTCTTTGCTGAATCTTATAAATAACGCCATTGATGCCTGTGTTGAGGATGAAAATATTTCCAAAAAACATATAATAGAGATAAAAACATACAGGGATCGAAATAATTATTTTTGTTTTGATGTGAAAGATAATGGCTGCGGTATGGATGAAGATATCCAAAAGCAGCTATTTGACCCCATGTTCAGTTCTAAAGGGGGAAAGGGAACCGGCCTGGGACTTCTTGTTACATCAAAGCTCATAGAAGAACATAAGGGTGTCATTGAAACAAAAACCAGCCCTGGAAAAGGCAGTACATTTACGATTAAACTGCCCGATGGAAAAGCGAATCAAGGTTGATATAATACTGACCAAGGAGGATGAATTATGAGTAAAAAGGTTCTTGTGGTAGATGATGATCCGGATGTCAGGTCATTTGTTGTCACAGTTCTGGAAGAAAACCAGTATATGCCTTTGGTTGCTCAAGATGGTATAGAAGGGTTTGAAATGATCGAAAAAGAAAAACCGGATTTGGTGATTCTTGATGTGCTGATGCCCAGAGGGAGTGGGATTCGATTATATCGCAAGTTGAAAACAAAAGAGACGCTTAACCAGATCCCTGTTATCATGTTTACAGGGATTGCGCTTCGGTCGTTTTTGAAATCTCAAAAAGCACTTGATGAATTTAATGGGGAAGAAGTTCCTGAACCGGATGTCTATCTGGAAAAACCGGTTGAACCGGAAGAATTGGTTGCAGCAATTAAGAAAAAACTGGGTTAATCAATAGATGGATATTGAGATCGGAGAAACTATGGAAATAAGAAAATTACTTTTTGTAACAAAATTTGAAGACCTTTGTTATGATGCACTCAACTCTTTATTGGCCCTCAGAAATGCGGCACTGGAACATGTCATTTTTTTAAATGTAATTGAAAGAGAAAAAGTTGCCATGAAAAGGGGGAGCGGGTACCTTAAGGAAGAAGAAGTTAAGTTAAAAGAAACCGCAAATATCCGGTTTATTGACTGGGCTGAAAATTTATTTGAAATGGGCATGGAAGTGGGTGCATATATAGAGGTCTCCACCCTCATTCCTGAAATTCTGAAAGTTGTTAAAAGAGAATCCCCGGATCTGATTGTGATTGGCCATTCCCATAAAGGAGCGATGAAACAGCTTTATGCCGGTTCTGATGTCAGTGAACTGATACGGCGGACAGAAGTGCCGGTTTTGGTTTTCAAGCATATGAGGGAAGACAATATTGTTCCTGAAAAATTGTTTGAGCGGCCGTTACTTGCAACCAATTGGTCAGATACCGGGAAAAAGATGGTTGAATATATCAAAGGATTTAAAAATGTCATAGGTGAACTCCATATCATGCATGTGGTAAAGGAGAGCACCTTAAAAAGTCCGAGTGCCCATGATGTCCAGAAAGTTAGAAAAGCTGAAAGGAAACGACTGGATGCGCTTTGTGATGAATTTGAAAGTATGGGGATCAATGCCCGACCCCATGTGTATGCAGGTGACCCCCAAAAAGAGATTGAAAAAGCAGCGAAAGAATATCAAGCCAGTATGATTATTTTGGGTTCCAGTGACAAGGCTGCTATTTTAGAACGATGGGTGGGGTCCATTTCAAAAAATATTGCCGACAAATCTGCCTTCCCCTGCCTTCTTATTCCCGGTAAAAAAAATAGTTAATCTTTTTGTTTTATAAATATATCCGCAGGATTTAGATATATTACATCTGAGTTCTTTGCGGATATATTTTTTGTTGACTCAAAAAGATACGTTTGTTATATGCAAAGGCTGGCTAAAAATGGAGATCGATAGAGTTATTATCATTGTAAGGATATAGTATGAAACTCTTATTTATAGATGATGAACAAACATTTTTGAAATATCTTTCCAAACGGCTTGTTCTTGACGGATTCATCGTTAAAACAACTTTTTCAGGTGAAGAAGGAGTTGATGCTGCGGCAAAAGAAAATTTCGATGTGGCTGTTGTGGATTTACAAATGCCGGGAATTGATGGGATCGAAGTTCAGAAAAGATTGAAGGATTTGCAACCGATGTTGCCCTGTATTATTCTCACCGGGCATGGAAGTGTTGAAAATGCGCTGGAAAGCGGTAAATATAATGCATTTAAGTTTTTATCGAAACCTGTGGATATGGATACACTTATTGAAACCATAACCGCAGCTTATGATTATAGGATTCAACAGGAGCAATCATCCTCTGGATCTGATGAATTTCAAACTGGGGCAAAAAAAGGCGCCATAGCCAAGCTATACGGTAAATTTCGTAAATTGTATGGTGTTGAAAAATAATTTTTTTAGCTTTTGATATTCAAGATATTTGAGGGAGGATGGTTCATTGATAGTTTCCGTTGATGATGTTGCCAAAAATGATGACAAACCGATATCCATATTTCTAAAATCTTTTTTTTCTTTTTTGATTACATTTGTTTTGATGTTTTCAGCCTGGATTGTGCTGTCGGGAAAATTTGATCCTCTGTTATTATGGCTGGGGGGAATATCCAGTTTTTTTGTGGCATATTATTTTTATGATCTGTTGTTTCCTATTATTGAGAAGGGATATGGTGGCGTGTTCCTTAGATTTACAGGATACCTGCCCTGGTTGATCTGGGAAATTGTCAAAGCCAATTTTCACCTGCTGTACCTGGCCTTTCATCCACGGATGAAAGACTTGATAGATCCTCACATTATTACTTTTAAGACCCATTTAAAATCAGATATTGCGATCACAACCCTGGCAAACTCCATTACGTTGACCCCTGGAACCATTACAGTGACGGCAGACAGTGATGGTGTGTTCAGGGTGCATGCCATTGACAGAGAATCTGCGGAAGCCTTGCCCGGCATCATGTTAAAAAAAGTTGCTAAAGTTTTTGGAGAAGAGATATGAGTACTTTTTTTCTAAGCGTTGCATTGGGATTGTTATTTCTGATGCTCTTTTCAATGTACAGAGCCTTGTTCGGTCCTACGATTCTGGACCGGCTGATTGGTGTCAACGCTATTGGAAGTAAGACCGTCATCCTTTTACTGCTCATCGGTTTCCTTTATGAGCGCATTGACATGTTTGTTGATATTGCACTGGCCTATGCTTTTTTGAATTTTGTTGCCGTATTGGCAGCATCACGGTATTTTCACAAAAGGAAAGGGTTGTACGAAGAATCCTTTATGGATTAATCATCAATTTGGAGTCCCCATGGATATACTTGTCATTTTTTGTTTGACCATCGGTCTGTTATTCTTTCTGGGTGGTGCTGTCGGTATCATCCGGATGCCGGATTTTTACAGTCGGCTTCATCCGGCAGGCAAACTGGATACCCTGGGGATCTTTGCCATGGTGATGGGGCTTGCCATATATAACCTTCATCATTTTTCCTTTGAAGCCCTGTTGCTTTCAGCAAAAATGTTTTTAATTGTATTTTTTGTGTTTCTCTCCAGTCCCACAGCCACCCATTCCATTGTTGATGCCGGAATGAGGGCGGGGTTGAGACACTGGACTAAAAAGAAGAGAAAGGGTTAATCATGCACTGGCCAATTGATTTGATTGTGTTAACCTTTGTTATTTTTTGCGCCATCGCTGCTATATCTGTCAAGGATCTGTTGGGAACAGCTATTTTATTTGGTGCCTATTCATTTATGATGTGTTTGCTCTGGACGGTTATGGGAGCCGTGGATGTTGCCTTTACCGAAGCTTCGGTTGGGGCAGGCGTCAGTACGGTTTTCTTTGTTGCCGCTATTTTCAGGACCAGCAGGAGGACAAAAGATTGAAATTCCTTGGCGTTGTTATTGTTTGTCTGACAGGCGCGTTGTTGCTGTATGGAACAGGGGAATTTCCGGACTGGGGGGATCCCAATTCTCCGGCTTCCCTTCATCTGTCGAATGACTATATTGAAAAAGCATTTGAAGAAACTCAGGTTCCCAACCTTGTAACGGCAGTCCTTGCCGATTATCGTGGGTTTGACACCATGTTTGAAACCTCTGTTATTTTTTGTGCAGGCCTGGCGTGTTTCCTTTTATTAAGAGATTTTAGTCAGAAAAAAGAACGATTTTACCGGCATATTCCTACCGGGGTTATCCTGCATGTGAAAAACAGCAAAAAAATTCTGAAGGTGGGAAAAGAATTTGAACATATGGATAAGGACTGGGTGCCATCGGATCTGATTATAAAAACGGTTTGCCGTATTATTATTCCGTTTATTCAGCTGTATGCCCTCTATGTTGTGGCGCATGGTGATTTCTCTCCCGGTGGCGGATTTCAAGGCGGGGTTATTTTTGGTTCCAGCCTGATTCTTTTGGCTATTTCTTATGATCTTAAAACGCTTGTAAACCGGATTAAGGAAAAAGTTTTTGGTATTTATGCTGCCATCGGGGTTTTAATTTATGTCGGCATTGGTGCTATCTGCATGCCCATGGGAGGCAATTTTCTGGACTATTCAAAACTGGCACCTTTAGTACCGGGAGATCCTCACCATATCAGAGCGTTGGGTATGCTGGGAATTGAAATCGGTGTGGGAATTGCTGTAACAGCAGTAATGGCTATCATTTATATTAATATTGTTTCGGAAGGCAGACATGATGAAGGACTATAGGTAGGTTATGACTGATTTATTACCCCTGATCGTGGCAAAATATAACTATTGGCTTTATGTGATCTTAATGATGATCGGCCTTTATGCCATGATTGCAAAAAATAATTTAATAAAGAAACTGGTAGGAATGAACATTTTTCAAACCGCCATTATCCTCTTTTATGTATCCATTGGATACAAAACGGATGCCACCATCCCTATCATACAAAATGCCCATGGCGGAGGTAGTCACGGGGCTGTCATCCATGCGGCTGATTATATAAATCCCCTGCCCCATGTTCTGATGCTGACAGCCATTGTTGTGTCTGTTGCAACCTTCGGCGTTGCCATGGCATTAGCTGTCAGAATATACCAGCGGTACCAAACCCTGGAAGAAGATGAACTCAGGATGCGCCTGATTGATATCGGGCCGGAAGAATAAACTATGGATAACTACCCCGCACTCATTGTTATTGCACCGCTTTTAACCGCTTTTCTGGCTGGGATCGCTGTCTGGATCAGAGAACGACTGGCCTATCCGATTGCTTTGACGGGTCTTGCCGTTTCAATTTTTTCTGCAGGTAAGGTATTGATGCAGGTCATAACTTCCGGCACGATTCAGTACAGACTGGCTGGCTGGGCACCCCCCATGGGCATTGAATACAGGATCGATCTGTTAAATGCCATGGTGCTTTTATTAGTATCCAGTATTGCCTTTTTAAATCTGGTGGCAAGCTATAAAAGTGTTGATCAGGAAATAAATGACCGGGCCGGATCATTTTATACCATGTATCTCTTGTTTGTGACAGGACTTCTGGGTGTTACAGTGACAGGCGATTTGTTTAACCTCTATGTACTCATTGAACTGACCTCATTGACCAGTTATGCCATGATCGCTTTGGGAGACCGGGACAGGGCGCCCCTGGCCAGTCTGAATTATGTTTTTATCGGGGTGATCGGTGCCAGCTTTTATCTTCTGGGGGTGGGATATCTTTATATGCAGACAGGGTCACTGAATATGGCTGACGTGGCAAATATCCTGTCCGGTATCCAGGGATCTTCCACCGTATTGACTGCATTTATCTTAATGATGATTGGTATCTGGATTAAAATGGCATTCTTTCCCATGCATGTCTGGCTGCCAAATGCTTATACCTATTCACCGATTGGATTCGCAAGAGTGGTTGCCCCGTTAATGACCAAAGTCATGATCTATGTGATGATTCGTTTGATGATAACCGTATTCGGGTTTGATTATATTTTCAAAACCCTGAATCTTAGTGATGCTGTTGTCTGGCTGGGTACGATAGCGATCCTTTCAGGTGCTGTCATGGCGCTTTCCCAGAAAAATTTAAAAAAAATGCTCACCTACATCATTGTGTGTGAAATCGGATACATGGTCGGAGGTGCATGGCTGGGGAATCAGCTGGGCATGACCGGTGCTATTTTACATATTTTAAATGATGCATTAATGACCTTTGCACTTTTTCTTGCCGTGGGGAATATGGCCTACAGGCTTAAAAAACTTGATTTAACAGATCTTCAAGGACTGTTCGGTAAAATGCCCTGGACCATGGCAGGATTTGTTCTGGCTGCCTTCAGTATCATTGGTGTACCGCCGACCTGTGGATTTTTCAGCAAATGGTATTTGATCCTGGGAGCATTTGAAGCCGGTGCTTACCATTTTGCAGGGGCATTGATTATCTCCAGTTTGCTCAGTGCTGTTTTATTCTTTAAAGTGTTTGAAATCTGCTTTTTTGAACCCATGTCCAAAGATCATGGTCATGGGGAGTCACATTCTCAGGTGGTCATTGAGGAAGCACCGATATCCATGCTGTTTGTATCCGGGCTTGTCAGTTTGTCTCTGATTGTTGCGGGGCTGTATTCCGGCACTATTGTAAATACGATCATTCTTCCTTTCTTAAAATGAAGATGAATATGATTATAGTAAAAAGGTAAATCAAATAAATGGAAACCATTATTTCAATCAAACCGCTTCTTGCTGTTTTAGCTTCTCTGTTAGTGATACCCGTTCTGATCTCTTCTTCGAATAAACCCAATGTAAGGGAATCATGGATTTTTATTGCAGGAACCATTAAACTTGTTCTTATCCTTTCCATGCTTCCGATCATACTTGACGGAAAACAGATTGCCTTGACCCTGTTTGAAGTTGCTCCCGGTGCCGCCATTGCATTCAGGGTGGATGGACTTGGGATGCTGTTTGCCATTGTGGCCTCAAGTCTTTATATCGTGACATCCGTTTATTCCATCGGATATATGAGAGGGCTGAATGAACATGGTCAGACCCGGTTTGTCTCCTTTTTTGCCCTGGCTATTTCCGCCACCATCGGGGCGGCTTTTTCTGCCAACCTGCTGACGCTGTACCTTTTTTATGAAATTTTATCTCTGGCAACCTATCCCTTGGTGGTTCATCATCAGGATAAAAAATCAAGAATTGCCGGTCGAAGATACTTAACCTTTATTTTAGGCACATCCATTGCTCTTGTCCTGCCTGCCATGATCTATTGTTATCATGTCACCGGAACTCTGGAATTTTCCAGTGGGGGGATTTTTTCCGGTCAATTGTCTAAACCGGCTGCCACGGTATTGCTCTTGATGTTTGTTTTCGGGTTTGCCAAGGCCGGGATCATGCCATTTCATTCCTGGCTTCCGGCTGCAATGGTCGCGCCGACACCGGTCAGTGCACTTTTGCATGCAGTGGCAGTTGTAAAGGTTGGTGTTTTTTCCATTGTCAGGGTGATGACAGGTATTTTTGGTATTGATTTGTTGGCAGACTTCAATCTGGGCGTTGTCGTGATGACCATTGCGTCGATCACTATTCTTCTGGCATCCTGTATTGCGCTTTCTCAGGATGAATTAAAAAGACGGTTGGCCTATTCAACGATCAGCCAATTGTCCTATATTGTTTTCGGTGTGGCACTCTTGTCTCCCCAGGGCCTTTTGGGCGGGGTTATACACATTGCCATGCATGCTTTTGGAAAGATCACCCTGTTTTTCTGTGCCGGGGCTATCTATGTGGCAACCGGCAAGAAATATATCAGTCAGATGAGTGGGCTGGGTAAAAAAATGCCCTTTACCTTTGCCGCTTTTTTTATTGGT
>JAFCZY010000391.1 GCA_019314105.1 Deltaproteobacteria bacterium | reverse complement strand
AAAAGCTACAGATCATCAGCTCAAGGAAGTCAAAATAAGGCTGGATGGATTTGCATTACGCTGGGAATCTCTTGATGAAGACATTACAGTCCCAGGGATCGTAGCAGGCAATTTTCAATTACCCCTTCAAATGGCATCATAAATTCATAAATTCATAAATTCACATCCAAGATATTTAAAAAGTAAATAGTCAACCTCTGACCCCATTAAGCCCTTCACTTAAAACTTAAACCTTGACAATATATCCTTTAAAGCTATAATATAAATTATGTATCAATTGAAATACAGGCGGCAGGCAAGAAACTATCTGGCACGCCTGCCGGTGAAAATAAAATCGGCCATCGTGAATAATTTGCACGAACTCGCGGAAAATCCTGACAGTGCCTCTCTTAATATCGACATCTTAAAGGGACGAGAGGGCTTTCGTCTCAGAGTGGGGCAGTATCGTGTCATCTATACACGCCAGGATGACCAGCTAATAATAGAAGTAGTAAAAATCCGCCCACGGGGCGACATTTACAAGAGGTGAATATGGAATACCAGACAATTAAGGAAAATGGAAAAGTAAAATTTGTTGTACTACCCTTCAAAACATTCCAGACCATCCTTGATCGTATAGAAGACGAATCTGATCTGCATGACATCCGTGAAGCTAAGTCTGAACCGCTATATGATCAAAGCGAAGCCGAAAACTATATCTTTATGAATCCTGTCAAACGGGAGCGCCTTGAAAAGGGGTGGACACAGAAAGAACTTGCCAGTCGAATCGGGGTAAAACAGTCAACCGTGGCAAAATGGGAACGGGAAGGCGCTGTTTATCGCAAAGCAACCAGACAAAAGTTAGCGAAAGTTTTTGGAATAGGCGAAACAAGTTTCTCTTAACCCCCATATTATGAGAACTTCCCTTCTCCCCTTACTCCAAAACCCGATAAAAACCATTCATCGCCCCATTCATCGCCATTCATCAAAATTAATTATAAACCGAGGTGGAGACTGATAGCCTTGTTCATGCTTTGAATCAGATCTTTATCCAACTTTCCAACCTTTTTTATAAGCCTTGCCTTATCTATTGTGCGGATTTGATCTGCCTTGGCTTTTGAGTCTTTGTTTAACTGGGTAGATTTTTTGGGCAAATAAATTTCAAATGGATATATTTTTGAAAGATTTTTAGATGTAATTGGAATAATTGAGACTGTTTCTGAATACCTGTTACCAATATTGTTTGAAACAATAATTGCAGGTCTTGTTTTTGAAATCTCATGTCCGATGACCGGATCAAGAGCCGTTAAAAAAATCTCTCCCCTTTTAATAGTCATCCCAATGCTCAAGATCTATGGATTCAAAATCTTTGGTGATTTCTAATGCTTCATTCCTTCTTTCTTGATACCCTTCTGCAAGAAGCGCTTCCAAGGTTTCCTTGTTTTTTCGGACAACCCTCTGTTTTATGGCCTCAGCAATAAATTGGCTTCTTTTACGAGGGGGAGCGGCCTGGTTAAGCTCTTTAGCAATAGCTATCGGAAGTGTAATGTTTAATCTGACAGTCTCAGTACTCATACAAAACTCCTTATATTTGAATGGTACTTATTATGCGCATATAAACGCACATTGTCAATATTTAATACTTAAACCTTAATACTTTTTACCCAATAAGCCAACAAGCCAAGCCTGACCCCGTTAACGGCGGACAAAAAATGAAATAATTCCGAAGGCGGCGAAGCAACATCCCAGAAAGACCACAACTGCCAGATTCCCATACCCGCGAAGCGTCAGCGCACCGATCCCGACCACCAACTGTAGCGCCCCATATCCCACCGACACTTTCCAATGCTCAATTCCCATCTCATTGGCCAGCAACTGATAAAGATGCTTCCGATGCGGCTGCATCACCATATCTACAGTCCTTTTCCTGTCTTTATTCCTTCGCGCCTTTGCGCCTTTGCGTGAGACATCTTTTTCATCCCTTATTCTCACACCCAAAGTTATCAACTCATCTGCATAAAAAGGAAACAAAAAAGCACACAGCACCATAAAATCATTCAAGCTGTAAGACAGCCCCACCACCAGCCCGGCATACACAAACCCAAGCAGGACACTTCCCACATCCCCCATGAACACGCGGGCTTTCGGCATATTAAACGGCAGAAACCCCATGCAGGCCAAGCCCATGCAAACCGCCAATATTAAAAAAGGCGACGGACTGCCGGACAAAGCAGCAAACCCTGCCACCAGCCCAAACCCCACAACACCGGTAATCCCGGCAATCCCGTTAATCCCGTCCATGAAATTATAATAATTGGCCGTTCCTGCAATAAACACGGCATAAAAAGGAATCAGCAGATAAACAGACC
>JAFCZY010000064.1 GCA_019314105.1 Deltaproteobacteria bacterium | reverse complement strand
GGAACCTATTATCATTACACAAAGAGGTCGGGCGGCTGCCGTTATAATCGGTGTCGAGGCGTATGAAAAATCTGAACACGATAAAGAGCTCCTTCGGCTTTTGGCTAAGGGAGAGAAGGAAATAGAAAAAGGAGAGGGTTATGATCTTGATACTGTTCTTGCTGAAGCCGATTTAATCCTATCCCAAGAGCCATCGTGAAAGTCCGCTTTACGCCTTCTGCCAGATCCCGGTTTCTGTCCGCTCTCACGTATATTCGGCGGGATAAACCTTCTGCAGCAACCAGTTTTCGAGAGCATTCCGAAACGGTTTTGCGAAGGCTTGAGGACTTTCCTGAGTCTGGAAGAATCATACCAGAATTTCCAGAACTTTCCTACCGGGAGGTGATTATATCGCCATACCGTTTTTTTTATAAAATCAAAGGCGATATTGTTTGGATAGTTGCGGTATGGCATGGTGCACAGCTTCCAAAGCAACCAAGGTATTAAATGCCAACAAAAAAATGGAGCTGACCACAAAAGCCGAGCCGATTTTTGGTGAATTCAAAGGCTTAGGCGGCTTTTGTGTCAGCTCATTTTCGATGTTAGGAGGCATATTATTAAGATAATAATTCAAAAACCTGAAAAAAAATAAAGGAGGTATTATGAAACCAAGGAAAATTAAAGACAAGATTTACTGGATGGGTTATGTAGATTGGGACGCACGCCTTTTCGATTCTCTTATCCCTCTTCCAGACGGAACAAGTTACAATGCCTTTTTAATTGAAGGTAGCAAGAAAACTGTTTTGATCGATACAGTTGAGCCACAGTTTGTTGGTGATTTGATGATGCAACTGGATAATGTACCTAAACTGGATTACATAGTTTCACTGCATGCAGAACAAGACCACTCAGGCAGCATTCCCCGTGTACTTGCCCGATACCCGGATGCGAAGTTGATTACCAGCCCGAAAGCAAAAGGGATGCTTATGGATTTGCTCCAAATACCTGAGGAAACTTTTATCACTGTTAACGACGGTGAAAACCTCTCTCTCGGGGACAAGACGTTGGAATTCATACACACTCCCTGGGTACACTGGCCTGAAACAATGGTGGCCTATTTAAAAGAAGATAAAATTTTATTCAGCTGTGACTTTTTTGGCTCTCACATCGCCTCAACTGAACTCTATGTTACCGATGAAGCACGTGTTTACGAGGCAGCAAAACGTTATTATGCCGAGATCATGATGCCCTTTAGCGCTATTATAAAGAAAAATCTGAAAAAAATTGCACCTTATGATATTGATATCATCGCTCCCAGCCATGGACAGATTTATTCACGACCATCCTTTATCATTGATGCATATAAAGAATGGATAGAAGGGCCATCAAAAAATTTAGTCGTATTACCATATATTTCAATGCATAATAGTACAAAAAAAATGGTTGACTATTTTGTTGCATCTCTTGTGGAAAATGGTGTCAATGTCGAACAGTTCGATTTGACTGTAACAGACATAGGGAAACTGGCAATAGCTCTTGTTGATGCAGGGACAATAGTTATTGGCACCCCAACGATTCTTTCAGGTCCTCACCCCAATGTCGTTTATGGCGCTTATCTCGCTAATGCATTACGTCCGAAAGCCAAGTTTCTATCCATTATTGGTTCCTACGGGTGGGGAGGTAAAACTGTAGAAATATTGGCAGGCATGATTCCTAATCTTAAAGTAGAAGTTATTGAACCTGTTCTTGCCAAAGGCTTACCGTCAGAGGCTAATTTTAAGGCGCTTGAAAATTTAGCGGAGACTATTGCCACAAAACACAAAGAGCTGGGCTTTAAATAAACAAAGCGACTTTTACACTTGACCGGTAAACAGTTCCTAACAATGAATGGTTAAGCGGATGGTATGGGAAATATGACCCGAAAGCTTTTGATGGAAAGAATATTAAATTTGACAACCCAAAAAATAGATGGAAAAAAGCTTTTTTGAAACATTGACCTCATTGAAGATAATGCTTGACTTCTAACCGGCATTCGAATATAAATATAAAAATATTGTGTTATATTGTTTTAGCACATAGGTTTCCCTCTCAAGGTGTATATTCCCGATAATAAAAGTGGTATTACCCCCCAAAGTTAGAAACTTGTATTTTTTTATTTTTTTTAGGAGATTGCCAACATGGCTAATGGTACAGTAAAATGGTTTAACGACTCAAAAGGTTTTGGATTTATTGAACAAGAAGACGGCGGAAAAGATGTATTTGTACATCACTCAGGCATTAATACAACAGGTTTTAAATCCCTCAATGAAGGGGACCGCGTTACTTTCGACATCGAAGAAGGGCAGAAAGGTCCTGCAGCAACAAATGTAACCGTTGTTTAGTTAACCGTTTTTTTGCTTAAAAAAAGTCATCTTGATGATTTGAAAAATAAAAGACCCTGAACAGAATATTGTTCGGGGTCTTTCTGTTTTTCTGCCAAAGAGTTTATCCTTCAGGCTTTTGATCTGTTTGTAATTTTCAAAGGGTACTACGAAATTTTAAACTTGCGCTTTAAAATTTTTATGGTATACTCACTTTTTTTAATCGTACCATCCGATCGGTACCTATGTTGTGGTTGATTCCTTTCTTGTTTGACTCAATCCTTAAAAATTTATTATCTTCGCCTGGATCGGCTCCTGTGACATGGAGTGGGCTTTGACAGGAGTAACATATATGTCATTTCGCAAATTGGGTCTTCGGACCGATCTGCTCCGTGCTGTTGAAGCACAGGGCTACACTATTCCCACCCCCATACAGGTCCGGGCTATTCCCATGGTCATTGAAGGCAGGGATATTCTTGCCGGTGCTCAAACCGGTACTGGGAAAACGGCGGCTTTTGCTTTGCCGATTCTCCAACGTTTAACCGAATCAAAAAAGAAGTTTTATCATCCACGTGTTCTTGTTTTGGCACCCACACGGGAGCTTGCGGCTCAGGTTGCTGAAAGCTTTGAAATTTATGGCAGGTATTTGTCGCTTCGCACTGCTGTGATTTTTGGCGGGGTGAAAATCAATCCCCAGATTACAAAATTGAGACATGGTGTGGATATTTTAGTGGCTACGCCTGGAAGGCTGTTGGATCATTTAGGCCGAAAAACACTGGATTTGTCCCAGATTGAGGTTCTGGTTCTGGATGAGGCGGACCGAATGTTGGACATGGGGTTTATCCATGATATTCGGAAGGTGATCAAATACCTTCCGGCTAACCGTCAGAATATGCTTTTTTCTGCCACGTATTCAAATGAGATCAAACGGATGGCCGATGGATTGCTCAACAACCCGGCTCTGATTGAAGTCTCCCGCGGGAACACGGCAGCCGAAGGGGTGACCCAACAGGTGTATCAGGTGTCCCAGGCAGACAAACGGTTCCTTCTCTCAAGTCTGATTCGGGATGGCAAGTGGAGTCAGGCACTGGTGTTTACCCGGACCAAGCACAGAGCCAATAAATTGACAAAACAACTTTTGAGTGATGGTATCAGTGCCGCTGCGATTCACGGCAACAAAAGCCAGGCCACTCGGACACGGACGCTTGCTGATTTTAAGAGCGGTGCCGTTCAGATGCTTGTGGCTACGGATATTGCTGCCCGTGGTTTGGATATCCAGCAGCTTCCTCACGTGGTTAATTTTGATCTTCCCCATGTTCCGGAAGATTATATACACAGGATTGGCCGTACCGGTCGTGCGGGTGCCAATGGTATCGCACATTCCCTGGTAAGTGCCGATGAGCAGAATCTTCTGGCGGGAATTGAGCGTCTATTGAAGCTGAAGATTCCGGTGAAAAAAACCGGGATTCAGATGCCTATAGCCGTTTCAACACCGACACCGGTACGTGTCCGGAAAAATACGCAAAAGGTCAGAAGGAAAAGGGGAAATTCCAGTTGGCTTCCTTCGAGTTTCAAACCGGCTAAACAAACCGGTAGAAGGGCATCGTAAAAAATATAATTAAAGCAAAGGATTCACAATGAAAATAACGATACTGCAGGGCAGTGCCAGGAAAAGAGGCAATACTGCCAGGGTACTTTCCTGGATTGAAGACGAACTGGTTTCCATGCGCCATGAAGTTGAGACAATTTATTTGAATTCCAAAAATCTGCATGGATGTATGGGATGCGCCAAGTGCAAGGAAAAACCCGATGTGATAGGGTGTGTTCAAAAAGACGATGTGCCGGAAATTTTGGAGAAAATGATTCAATCACAAGTCGTTATTTTTTCCTCTCCATTATATTTCTGGGGCCTTACTGCTCAAATCAAGGCAGTGATTGACAGGACATACAGCCTGTACACAAATTATCACCAGCCAGGCCATGCGTCTCTCATTAAGGGACAACGTCAGGCCCTTTTGGTGACGGGCGCCGGACCTTATGAAAATAATGCAGAAGGCGTATTCGCGGCTTTCGGACGGATGCAAAACCCGCACATGGCCATCAATGCCGGTGAACTTTATATTGGTTCGTGTACAACCCCTGATCAACTCAATGATTCAGTTCAACAAAAGGCGATTGAATTTGCCCGAAAGATTGTTGCCTGATTAATTTATGGGGCAGCAATGCCCCAGTAATTAAAACTTAATGGTTTTAGACTGCTTGTATATTTCATATCAAGTTTTTTGATTTTAAAACCACCTTTTTCGATAAGGCGGGGTGTGGGCCTGTTCAGATTACACCCCCCGCTGACCAATTTCCATAGGGGATTCATTCTGTTTTGCCATTTGATAATATGATCATCCGGTGCCTTCCCATGTTCATAAAAAATTAATTCGCCTCCGGGTTTTAAAACCCGGTTCATTTCCTTCAAAGCTTTCACCACATCAGGGATCGAGCAAAGGGTATAAGTAACCAGCACAGTATCTGCTGAATTCTTTTCAAGCGGAATTTCTTCAGCAGACAAATTTATGAATTCGACGTTGAATGGAACCTGTGCAGCCTTTTCTTCTGCAATTTTCTGCAATGCTTTTGAAGGATCCAACCCCCACACAAAGTCGATTTTTTCCGGGTTATAAAATGGCAAATTCAGTCCTGACCCGATGCCGATTTCCAGGACTCTTCCAAAGGCTTGCGGAACGATCTTTTTACGCTGATATATGAAATCTTTCCGGGAACAAACCCAGTGGGTCAGTTTCGGAAAAATATGATTATGATATAATTCCATTTAATCCAGACCCAGTTCTTTTTTGACTTTTTGAACCTCTTTGCGTTGCAGTTCGTTTAAAAGCGGGTCAGGCATTTTCCCGGTCTCAATATCATATAGCAACGCTTCTACAGCCTCTCGCCCGTCTGCTGTTTTTACGGCTTTCCTCGGGGTTATATTACCCAGAGCAGGAAGTTTTATATCCACCCAGTCATCCCAGTGTTTTGAAAGCATCTTTTGTAATTGCTGTTGAATTTCAGGATTTTCCATCATGGCATCATGTTTTTCTTGAAATTTTTTATACTTAAGAGAATTTTCATCTGAATGGTTCATGATTGAGTCCATATCTTCAATAGCATCAAGTTTAAACTTGGCATCACTGCCCATCCGGGTTTTAATTTCTTTTCGTATGCGGTTCGCCCGTTTGATAGAGTTAACTTGTACCGTCAGTTTCTTATGGTCGATACTCACTTCGCCTAAAATGGTGTTTTCATAGTATGTAATTTTTTTATTTCCTTTTTTTGTCCATGAAAAATTTACCTTGGTGATTCGGCCTTTTTCGTCTGATTCGGCTGTTTTCCGGAGGGCTTCAGGGGATTCAACTGTACACAGGGAGGCCAGTTTCCCAAATGCAACATCAGGGTCTTTTATCTCAAAAATAAGTTTATGAAATTCCAGCAGGTCTCCATCGGTATTCTGCATTGTTGGAGGGGTGTGCAAATGATGGTCAATATCGAGATACGCTTCCCGCAGTTCCATATCCCACTCCAGCAGGTCTTCATCAGTTATCAGAAGTCGGCCTTCTTTGATTTCTTTTCGAAGTTCGATCAATGTCGGTTTCAGTCCGATCGGAATGATAGTCCGGCCCATGCCGACGAGCAGATCGATATTATCTATGACAACTGCTCTGGCAAAAACAATATTCTTAGGGTTAAGGGATCCTGAGCCCATATGCTCCTGAACTGTGACGGTTTTTCCGGTCATAATATTCTTAAGGTCAATGGATTGACCGGGCTTGACTCCCATGACTTCCCAGAAGCAATACGGCATATGACTGATACCTTTGATCAGTTTTTTTTCCATCTCACTGATTTTCTTGATGTTTTCCTTCATATAGGCTTCGGCAATGGTGATCTCTACCTCTTTTTTAGCCCAGGTTTCATCAATGTCCGGCTTGCAGTCCCAGTTATACAGAATCCATGGTCGGTAAAGATCCTGAAGGGATTCCATTGCGTCTTCGGTAAAATATTCATCTTCTTCATCCGGCCAGCAGAAAAATTCATACAACGCATCTTCTATGATCTCGCTATTGAAATGTTTGAGCATATAGTTTTCAAGTTTAGGTTCAAGGTCTTTATAGGCCTTGGAGATGCGTTTGTAGGCCAGGTCAATGGCGGGTATGACATTGTTTTTATTCAAACAGCATTTTTTATATTTTTTTCCACTGCCGCACGGACATGCGTCATTACGACCGATTTTCATGTTTGTGTCCTTATTTTTTTGTGTTCTTTAAATTTGTTTTACATCATCTGTCATCATTTGTTAAGATCATTTTGTTAAGTTCATTTTTTATTTAAATATTTTAGAGTTTGGGGGAGGAAATATGAAATCCATCCAGGCGGAATTTAAAGAGACGTCAAAAAAAATCACCATTAAAAAGGATGCCAAAGAGGAAGACTGGGCAATGGTCTGCCAAAAATTCAATGATGACGTGTCCCGTATCAGTGATGTAACAGACCAGGAAGATTATACCGGGGTGTTTGAGTGTTTTGATGATGATAACAATCGATTTTTTTATCTGGTTAAGGAAGATAAGGATTTATACCGGATGAAACGCAAACAGTTTTTTGATAATATTGGGCTGAAATAAAAATGATTAAATCTATGAATATTGCCTGGTGGGTACAGCGCTGGGCTGAGCTGACACCGGACAAGGCGGCGGTCCTGTTTGAAGGACAGACCATCTCTTATCAAGTGCTTTGCCGGCGGGCGGACCGGACAAGCTGCTGGCTTCAGTCCATTGGGATTGAAAAGGGTGACCGTGTGGCCGTGATGCTTAATAATTGTCCCGAATTTCTTGATTTATTTCTTGCCTGTGCCAGGCTTGGGGCTATTTTTGTTCCCATAAATTTTCGAATTACATCGGTTGAACTGGATTATTTTATTAAAAACTGCCGCCCCAGGCTTTTTGTCCATGGAGACGAATTTGCTGATGCAGTGAGCGCACTTGAGCTGGAAAGCTATCTGCCGCCCATGATGATAGCGGTCGTGGGAAATGCTCAGTTCAGCAGCCGGCGATTTGATTTTGTTGAAGAAACCGGGAAGTTTGACGGGAAGCGGACCTTTCTGACAAGGTCTCTGGGTCCTGCTGATCCTGAAGAACCCCAGGTGATCATGTACACGTCCGGTACCACGGGTCAGCCAAAGGGAGCGGTTCTGTCCCATCGGAAGACATTTTTTAACTGCCTGAATGCCGATATTTTTTTCAAGCTTCATTATAGTGATATCATGCTGATTTTTTTGCCTTTATTTCATTCTGGTGGTCTTTTTATTCAGGCCGCCCCGACTTTTTATAAAGGGGCAACCATTGTTCTTCACAGAAAATTTAATCCTGTGTCGATTTACAGGGATATTGAAAAATACCGGGTGACTAAATTTTTGGGTGTTCCTACGGTATATAGGGAATTGTTGAAAGTTGAACCTGAAAACCGAAGGGATATTTCCTCTCTGCGGGTCTGTGCCGGGGGTGGGGAAAAACTGAATCAGGATCTGATCAAAAAATGTGCTGAAGCGGGGCTTGCTTTTCGCCAGATCATGGGACAGACAGAAACTTCTATCCTGTTATGGGCGTCTGAGGATGATCCCTTGAAAAAG
>JAFCZY010000390.1 GCA_019314105.1 Deltaproteobacteria bacterium | reverse complement strand
TTGAAACCCGTTCTATAATTTATATTTTTTCTCAGCGGTCACAACCAGTGTTTTATATTTCCCTGACATCCAATTTTCAAGATCCGAACAATACCATTTTGAGAATCTACGGTCAGACGGACCACCTGCCATGTTGGTATTTATTTCATCAGTAGAAAGATCAACAACCATCCTGAATCCCGGAGCAAATGTGGTTTGCCTGCCGGCACTCTCAAAAATCTGTCCCTGGTGTGGCGTAGAAAGTCCTCCGATAATAGTGATCGGCCCACGGTCAAACCCGAGAAATCTGGGGAGTTTCCCATCAAAAAGAATATTTTTCATTATGACTTTCCTTGTATTGCCCCATTTTTCAGGTTGAGCTTTCAATGCCTTTTCAGCAGCCTTCTGATAAATCTCCTCTCTTGTATAATCACCGAACCATACTGAGGCTTCAGAAAGAAGTATCCGGTCAAAATTTATATAAAAATCATTAAATATTCCGGTCTGCTTGTCAATATGGTCAACTGCATCTGTGCCAAACCCATTTTTACCGAAAACTTCCAGGTAAAGCGCTTTGTAAACCCTGTCAAAAAGGAATGCGCCTTCAGAATCAGCCGAGTATTCAAGATTCCACTTTTTGAGGAGTTTTCCCTGGGGAGTGTCCGGGAGAAGAGGAGCAAGAATCTTCATGAATACCGCCGCCTGTGTTGAATAGACATCATAATGAATTTTATACATGTCCTCACGTGTGATATCATTGTTTTCAGAAAGCAGTCCACCAATCCGGTCTGAGCGGTAGGATCCCATGCCCATATTAATCGGATCAACATTCCCATATTCATTAAGATCCTGATTGCTCGTAACAAAATATCCACAATCAGGATTATAACATTTCGGCAAATCTTGAGGGTTTTCAAACCCCTGCCAGTCATTTTTTTCTTCCCACCCGGACAAGGGAACAAATCCACTAATGCCTTTCCGTCTTTTGGGCATCAGACCGGACATCTGGTAGCCGATATTGCCATCCGTATCTGCAAGGATAAAATTCCAAGACGTCTCTACACGACCCAGAAGATCCATTCCCTGAGTAACCGTTTTTGCATCAAACAGTTTATTAAAATTATCAAGTGTAACAGCACCTGAAAAGGCCGAGGCCCAAGAAGTGGTTAGATAATATCCTTCCTTATTCGGATCCCCTTCAAGGATACCGTGTCTGTTTTCGTAAAAAACCACTTTAACAGACTCTTTTTTCTTTCTTTTTATTATTTCTTCTCTTTCAATAAAAGAATCCCAAATATCCGGTTCCCGCAGATATTTGCCGTCTTTACATTTTTCCACCCATGAATCCGTACTATCCATGAAGGTATAGGTTGCGCTCCATGCAAGATCCGGATTTCGACCGATAAGAAGGCCCGGCACCCCGGGCATAGTTCCGCCCATGGCATATCTGTCTTCTGCTTTTAGTACGACCTCATACCAGATATTCGGAAGCCTGTTTATTTCCAAATGAGGGTCGTTTGACAACATCGGCTTTCCGGACGCTGTCTTTTTCCCTGAGACTGCCCAGTTATTGGATGCCATCATTAATGGAGCAGCAATATTCCAGAGAGATACTGGAGAAACGAGTCGTTCGGTAAGTGTTATTTTTTTTATAAGATCGAAATCGACACCGCCAAGAATTCCAGGAAAAAACTCGTTTAACTTTTGTTCATCCATTCCTGCCTGAACAAACTCGATAAAAAGTCTTTGAATTTCACCCTGGGATTGGGCAAGCGTCAGATACCCTGTCATCCGTGAAATCAGAATCACATCTTCAATACACCAGGGGTCAGGCCTAAATCCGAGGAGCTTGCACTCCCACGGAATTTTATGGGAAAATGCCCTGTTTACACCACTACAATATGCCGCCACTATTTCTTTTGCTTCGGGAGATAATTTTTCAATTTCCAAAGACATTGAACCCGTCCAGTTCATTCGCCTGAAGAAGGTATCGATGCCAAGCATTTCATCGCTGGAATCAAGAAGTTCAGATGCCCTTCCCTGCCCCAGAATACGCATCAACAACATCTGCATTCCCCTGTCTTTTCCATGGGCGTATCCCATCAGACCGAAGACATCTATCTTGTCTTTCCCCTCAACGTGACAGACACCGTGTTTGTCTCTCCATGTTTTATCGATAGTGCTCATATCTTCTCCTGATTTTAAAAAAATTATGCATTTTTTTTGACATCAATTAAGCGATTTATCAGAACATTTTCAAACCCTTCTTTCTGTGCCCTTGAAAGGGGATAAGACACCCCAAAAGATGCTTCAACAATGCCTTTTGTATTAAATATCGGTATGCCCATGGTTTTTAATCCAATGGTCAGTTCCTGATCTG
>JAFCZY010000389.1 GCA_019314105.1 Deltaproteobacteria bacterium | reverse complement strand
GGGAAAGCGATACAATTGTTCTTAAATCCAGGGCAATATTAAAACTTGACGGAGACAAATAATTTAACGGCAGGAACAGGGTACTGATATCCAGCGTACCGCCAAAATCCACCCTGCAGGGAACAGATGTCTGAACCTGATGATGTGCAAGCTTTTTTTCTAAATTCAACTTTCCATCCTTATCTGTTTAAGAAATTGCAGGCTTTTAAACTCTCTTCCCATATGAAAAGAGATAAATGCTTCTAATAACATTTCTCCCTCTTTTATGGCAAGGTTTGAAAATTTCATTCTGTCTGCCCGGTTGATATCACTGTTATTCATCCAAAAAAGCTGCTTTAAAGTGCCTTTTGAAACCGTCATCCCATATTTTGATCTCGTTTTAACACAGTTTTGGCAAATGATCCGGCCTTCTTTAAAATCAAACCAGATGTTTTTCTGTTCCATCCCATCCACCATAGTTTTACAGATATCGCAAATTTCAATATTTGGGGAAAATCCAGATATCTTCATAAATCTGATCTGAAAAAGAAGACTTATGACTTCTTTGGAGATACCGCCGGTTGTTAACGCATCAAGAGAAAAAAACAGCAGATCATACAAATCAGATTGAACTTTATCTTCCTCCAGCCAGAAATGAATTAACTCAACCCAAAAACTGGCATAGGCTGTTTTTAATACATCATACCGGATATTTACAAATCCATTTTCAAGGTCCGCCTGGGAAAGAATAATCAGACCATCTTTCTTTTTTTTAGGGAATGTACAATGGATATGATTGACCGAAAAAAGATCCAAAGCCCCTGAAAACCGTTTAATGCTCTTTTTCGCATTTTTGGCAATAACCGATATTTTTCCTTTGGATTCAGTTAAAAAGCTGATGATAAAATCATGGTCACCATATTCAATCTTTTTTAATAATATGGCATCTGTACTAAAACTCGTCATACGCAGCAGGTCTAAATACCTAAAAGGAATGTTGCTATTATAAAATAGCAATAGACACTGACAATATCGATGGAAGTGGTGACAATCGGTCCTGTTGCAACGGCAGGGTCAATATTGAGCCTCTCAAAAACAAGCGGGACCATCGCCCCTACCAGCGCGGCAACCGACATGGAAGACAGGATCGCAAGGCCAACGGAAACGGCCAACGGCAAAGAAAATGGGTCTGAAAAAAACGCAAGCCTTGCGACAAGCCCAATAAAAAGACCGTATATAATGCCCAGAATCAACCCGACTGCAAGTTCTTTTAAAACAACTCGGGAAAAATCCTTAAGGTCAATTCTTCCAGTCGCAATCCCCCGGACAACAATGGTGGAACTCTGGGTACCGATATTCCCCCCCATCCCCATAATAACAGGGATAAATGCAGCCAGGCTTGTAAATTTTGCAAGACTTTCTTCAAACCCCCCTATAATAAAAAAGGCGGCTACCCCCCCCAAAAAACTGGCAAACAACCATGGCAGACGAATCCGTGTCCCTTTAAATATTGTCTGGGATTCAATGTATTCTTCCCCCACACCAGCCATTTTCAACATATCTTCAGTAGCGGCTTCATGGAGGATGTCAATTACATCATCAACGGTTACAATTCCCACAATCTTGTTATCATCATCCACAACAGGGACGGCCAAGTAATCATACCTTGCCACCAGCCTTGCCACCTCTTCCCTGTCTGTATAGGGTTTTACCGTGACAAGATCTTTTGCCATAAATTCTTTTAAAGGTTTTTCCGGATGGACAACCACCAACTGCCGTAACGAACTGACCCCGACCAGTTTCTCATATTCATCCACCACATAAATATAAAACGGCATTTCAACATCCAGATACTTATTCTGTAATGTTTCAATGGCCTGTTTTGCAGTCACATCCTCTTCCAGTGCGATAAAATCTGTTACCATGAGACTGCCGGCAGTATCTTCTCCGTAGCTCATCAACTGCTCGATATTATCTGATTCCTCTTTCTGCATCTTTGAAAGGATCTGATCTGATAATTCTTCATCCAGAAGGGTTAAAAGAGAAGCTGCATCATCAGAAGGCATGTGGTCAAATATATCTACGAGTTTATTAAATTCTACATTTTTTACAAACTCCAGAAAAAGAGCCTCATCCAAAAGAGAGAACAGAAGACCGATTTGTTCCGGATCATCCATGAGGACGAACAGTTTTTGACGATTATCAGCGGACAGATCTTTAAAGGAAATGGAAAGATCTGCCATATGGGTTTTGTTAATAATATTTACTAACTGTTTGGTGGCCCCGCGCCGTAGCAGTCTTTTTAAACTGGCATTTAAAATTTTTATCCGTTCATTGTGCATGGTATTCCCCATTAAACAAGGCTAAAGCCAAATCAAAGCA
>JAFCZY010000063.1 GCA_019314105.1 Deltaproteobacteria bacterium | reverse complement strand
GGGGTGTTTGAGGATGGAAACAGGAAAACGGAGAATGGAGAATGGGAAGAGAAGAGGTTGGGAGAAGTTTATGATGTGAAAGATGGAACTCATGATTCACCAAAATATCAACCTGAAGGGTTTCCATTAATTACATCAAAAAATTTAAAAAATGATATTTTAAATTATAATAAAGTTAAATACATTTCTGAACAAGATTATATTAATATAAATAAAAGAAGTAAAGTTGATAAAGGAGATATCCTTTTCGCAATGATTGGGACTATTGGTAATCCTATTGTAGTACAGGAGGAACCAAATTTTGCGATTAAAAATGTTGCTTTATTCAAGATTTCGAAAGAACAAAACAGTTATTTTTTAAAATATTATTTAGATTCGAAATCATCTATCGACAAAATGCTATGTGATGCTAAAGGGACAACCCAAAAATTTGTTGGTTTAGGGTATCTACGAAATTTTATTATTCAACTCCCCTCGCTATCCGAACAAAAACAAATTGTCAAAAAACTGGATGCCCTTTCAGCCAAAACAAAAAAATTAGAAGCTGTTTATCAAAAGAAAATAGATGATTTGGAAGAACTGAAAAAGTCTATTTTACAAAAGGCGTTTAGCGGGGAGTTATGATGAAAAAGAAACCATCCGGACAAGCTGATAAACTCGTGATATTTCAAAGCAAAAAAATCCGCAGGATATGGCATGAAGATGAATGGTATTATTCGGTGGCCGATATCGTTTCAGCCCTGACAGAGAGCCCTACACCCAGACAATACTGGGGGAAAGTAAAAGATCGAGAATTTACAAAATTTCAGTTGTCCCCAATTTGGGTACAACTGAAATTGTCGTCAAAAGATGGAAAAAACTACAAAACAGACTGCGTAAATACAAAAGGCGCTTTCCGCCTTATCCAATCCATACCCTCCCCAAAAGCTGAACCATTTAAACGATGGCTGGCAAAAGTGGGATATGAAAGAATTGAAGAAATCGAAAACCCGGAGCTGGCTCAAGAACGGATGAAAGCAATTTATGAGCAAAAAGGCTATCCCAAAGATTGGATTGATAAAAGACTTCGAGGGATTGCCATTCGTCAGAATTTGACGGATGAATGGAAAGAGCGGGGGATTAAAGAACAACAGGACTATGCCATTTTAACGGCTGAAATTTCCAAAGCAACCTTTGGGATGATATGCCGGAGTTGGAGGGGTAAAAATGAATGAAGCTGAAACACGAGCAGAACTCATCGACCCAAAGCTAAAAGCTTGTGGCTGGGGCGTTGTGGAAAATTCTAAAATCCTTCGTGAATACAATATTACGGCCGGTAGAATCCAAACCGGCGGCAGAAGGTCAAAAAGACTTACGGCCGATTATGTATTGGTTTATAATGGCATTAAACTGGCTGTAGTAGAAGCTAAAAAAAATGAATTAGAAGTTGGCGAAGGAGTGGCACAGGCAAAACTCTATGCTGAAAAATTAAAATTAGACACCACCTATTCCACCAATGGGAAAGAAATTTACAGCATCTGTATGAAAACAGGTGCGGAAGATTTGGTATCTGATTTTCTTTCACCCATCGAGCTTTGGAACAAAACTTTCAGCGTTCAAAATGAATGGCGGGAAAAATTTGCATCTATTCCATTTGAAGATAAAAGTGGAACCTGGCAATTGCGCTACTATCAGGAGATTGCAGTAAAAAATACGTTAGAAGCCATTGCCAATAACAAAACCCGCATTTTATTAACCCTGGCCACGGGAACCGGTAAAACAGCCATTGCTTTTCAAATAGCCTGGAAGCTGTTTCAAACCCGTTGGAACCTGTCGGCAATTGAAAATGGAAAAAATAATCATCAATTAAGACGACCGCAAATATTATTTTTAGCCGATCGTAATATCTTAGCGGATCAGGCATTTAATTCTTTTTCAGCATTCCCGGAAGATGCAATGGTAAGAATTAAACCAAGCGAAATAAGAAGGAAAGGAAGCGTGCCAACAAACGGCAGTATCTTTTTTACCATATTTCAATCCTTTATGGCTTCGTCCGGCTCTGATACCAAAAATTCCCCTTCTGCTGAAAAAATATTTCACATAAAGGATGAAAGACAGGGCAGGGACAAAACAACTATAAATTATCCGGAACCCAAAGAGACCGCACTAAAGGTTGCTGAGACGGTTAAAGCCTATTTTGGTGAATATCCAACAGATTATTTTGATTTCATTATCATAGATGAATGTCACAGAGGCGGTGCAAATGATGAAGGAAACTGGAGAGGGATTTTAGAATATTTTTCACCGGCCGTTCAACTGGGCTTAACCGCTACACCCAAACGAAGAGACAATGTAGATACGTATAAATATTTTGGAGCGCCTGTCTACACCTATTCACTTAAAGAAGGCATTAATGATGGTTTTCTGACACCGTTTAAAGTCAAGCGCATCAAAACCACCATAGATGATTATATTTACACAAGCGATGACGATATTATTGAAGGTGAAATAGAAGAAGGCAAAATTTATATAGAGCCTGACTTTAATAAAATCATTGAAATAAAGGCAAGAGAGGCTAAACGAGTTCGAATATATATGGACGAAGCCAATCAGAATGAAAAGACCATTATTTTTTGTGCCACCCAGGATCACGCAGCAGCCGTTCGGGAGTTGGTCAATCAATACAAAAAAAGTAATGACCCCAATTATTGTGTTCGTGTTACTGCAAATGATGGGAAAATCGGAGAACAGTTTTTAAGGGAATTTCAAGACAATGAAAAACTTATCCCAACCATTTTAACAACGTCTCAAAAACTTTCAACCGGTGTGGATGCAAGAAACATCCGCAATATTGTTCTGATGCGGCCCGTCAACCAGATAATAGAATTTAAACAAATTGTTGGAAGGGGAACCCGTTTATTTGATGGGAAACAAAAGACCTTGTGAATGCGAGAAAGAACCGCCGCAACCTTGTGAAAAATGTGGACAAGTTCCCTGCGTATGTAAGAAAAAAGTTAAAATTAAATTAAAAGACGGAAAAGAGCGTGAAATACGGCATATGATTGCTACTTCATTTTGGAGTGCTGACGGCAAACCAATCTCGGCAGAGGAATTTTTACAAAATCTATTTGGAGAACTTCCCAACTTCTTTAAGAGCGAAGAAGAATTGAGAACTATCTGGAGCAACCCGATGACAAGAAGAATATTGCTTGAAAAATTAGACGAGGCTGGTTTTGGAAAAAGAGAATTAAACACATTAAAAAAACTAATTGACGCTGAAAAAAGCGATTTATTTGATGTGTTGGAATATGTATTTAACAGCGATATAAAACCAATCACCAGAGAGGAAAGAGTTGCCGCAGCCAGAACGACCATTTTTGCTTTACTCAATGAAAAACAAAAAGAATTTATTGAATTTGTTTTGAACAAATATATTGAGACCGGTGTGGAAGAACTTGACCAGGAAAAATTACCCATTCTGCTGACAAATAAATATCAATCTCTGGAAGATGCCAAAAAAATATTGGGGGATGTCGCAAATATCAGTTCACTGTTTATAAATTTTCAGAAATATTTATACGAACAGAAAGTTGCATAACCCCTCTTTTATAACAAAGCTCAAAAATTTATAAGGCTATCTTATCGCGGGGTCCGGGAATAAATGTATCATAGCCTTTTTCTTGAAGACGCTTTGAAAACGCAGCACTTTGCGCTTCTTCCCCATGGACAATACCAATTTTCTTTATCCGCAGATTTGACTTTGTAATAATGCTTTCCAGTTCGTGTTTATCTCCATGGGCACTGAATCCACCGATTTTTTCAACTTTTGCACGCAAAGGATAGGTTTTGCCAAGTATTTTTATTTCAGGCGGTTCCCCATTATTCCCTGATCCGACACTTTGGGCACCCAATTCTTCAATCCTTCTGCCCAGGGTATTTTCAGCCATATACCCCACCAGTAGGATGGTATTTTTCGGGTTATGAACCTTATATCTAAGATGATGCAAAATTCTTCCGGCTTCACACATTCCTGAAGCAGAGATCACCACATGGGATGAAGTGTCCTGGGTTAGCTGCATGGATTCCTGTACTGTTTGAACAAATTTAATTTTATCAAAATGAAACGGATTTTCCCCTTTCTCGAGAAAGGTTTCATGGGTTTCCTTGTCATAGGCTTCCGGGTGTTCGCCAAACACCTTGGTGATATTGGATGCGAGCGGACTGTCAACATACACGGGACGTCTCGGCACCTCTCCCTTGTCATAAAGCTCATGAAGAATATAAATCAGTTCCTGGGTTCTGCCGAAAGCAAAAGACGGGATAATCACAGATCCACCCCTTTCAAAGGTATCATTCAAAACCTTTTTCAGGCTTGATCCCAGATCTCCAACCGGCTCATGCTCCCTGTCGCCATAGGTACTTTCTGTAATGAACAGATCAATGTCCCTGTCTTCTTCATCAAATACCAGGGTTGGATCTTTTAAGATTGGTTTCCCAAACCGTCCTACATCTCCGGTATACAGAATCCGGGTGGTTTTATCATTTCTTTTGATGGTCACCACTGAAAAAGCAGAGCCCAGGATATGGCCTGCCACATAAAATTTTACCGTGGTATCTTTACCGATGGTTACAGGATAATGAAACGGATACCCATCAATAAACCCAAGGGACTGTCTTGCTTCCTCCATGGTATAAAGCGGCGTGATAATATCCAGTTCATGCTGTTTTTGAAGTTTATGAATGACTTCAGTATTTAGCTCATGCGCATTTTTTTTCAGCATTTTTCTGATGTTGCTTCTTTCCTTATTGGTAACCTTCTGCTTTACATTATTCTGTTCCAATTGACGTAAAAAGGACCTGAGTGACTTATAATTCAAATACTGGGCATCTGATTCCTGGATATGACCACTGTCCATCAGCATATAATCCAGTGCGTCTGCCGTGGGTCGGGTGGTCACAACCCTGCCTGAAAAGCCATTGCCTGTTAAAATGGGTATACGGCCTGAGTGATCAATATGGGCATGGGATAAGATCATATTGGTAATCTGACTTCTATCTATGGGGAAATTTTTATTTTTTTCTTTACTTTCTTTTCGCCTGCCCTGAAACATACCGCAATCAAACAGTATTCGATCTGTGCCCGTATTAAGAAGATGCATTGAACCTGTCACTTCACCTGCTGCGCCATAGAATGTTATATCCATAAATACCTCAATTCTCGTTATAGGGTTAATAAGATTTTTTTACGGTTTTTATTTATTAAAGACCTTTTGCAGAAGCTCTGTTGTTCGTTTGACTGGATTTTGCCTTTGGCGTTGCAACCTCTGCTGCCCTGTTCAACTTTAACTCAAGATTTTCAAAAAGATACGACATCCCCACCTTATCCAGTATGGATTTCACTTTATTAAGGCTTTCCGGCAAAGGGATATGGATATTTGAATCTGTGTTAAATCCATCTGTTGCCCCTAATTGATTCACAACATTTTGTGAACCGACTTTAAGCGCTTGTTTGAGTCCGGCTCCGATTTCTTCAATTGTCAGTTCACTTGTTTTATCACCCAGTCCAAATGACTTTAAAATCTCATTGCCTTTATTCAACCAGGAATTACCGGCAAAAACCTGTGTCGACAACATCAGCGTGACCCCAATAACCACCTGCATCATCCATAAATAGTTAGTGTTTATGTTTCTCATTTTCTTCCTCCGTTATCGAATCGCCGCTGCTGTCCAACTTTAAATCCTTATGTTTATTTTTTATGCCAAAAATTCTGCCCAGGAACGCAAAAAACTTTTTAATGGCACCCCACAATCTGGGTAAAAACCATATCAGTAAAAGAATAAACAGAATCAGTATCACCAAAAACACCCAGGGGTGAACAAGAGCTGCCCACACCCCTGTAATCACTGCCACATCTTCAAGGACAGAGGCGGTCCAGTTGGATACCGGCTCGGGAGAAGTATTAATCAACAGGCGGGTGCCGGATTTGGCTGCATGGGTGCTGGCGGAAAGTCCTCCCCCTAAAATGCCTGCCGCAACTGCAACAGCCGGATTCACATCCCCCACGGCGCCCGCAGCCGCCTGCCGGGATTCTCACAAAAGTGTGCAGGGTATCCCATCCCGTATCAACTCCCGGAATTTTATCGGCAACGAATTCCACAATATACATCAGCCCTGCTGCCCCGATTACCAAGGGGTTCGTTAATATTTCAAGGCTTTGTGGCAGGACCATATTATCCGTCGCTCCCAAAAGTCCTAAGACCAGAAGAGTGGCATACAAATTAATACCACTGCCCCAGGCAGCCCCCATGGCCAATGAAATAGTTTCTATAATCTGATTAAAATCATCCATACGGTATCAATTCTCTTTTAGTTCGTTAAACCTGGGAACAGGCTTTTAATCTGCTTTTTAACATCTTCTTTAATAGATTCAATTTTTTCTTCCTGGCCTTCTTCTGTGCCTAATATTTGTTTTAATCCTTCTGCATCCGGTATAATGCCACTATCGAGCATTCCTTTCAGATCCGGTCGAATTTTAGGCTCAGAAAAAGAGCCGGTTATCAGAACAGGTACCATCAGACCCGATCTCTGTTCGGTGTCCCCCTGGCCTTTCAGAGTGGCGACAAATTTGGGTTCTACCCTTAAATCAAGCAACTCTTTTACAAGATTGATCTTTCCGGTTACAAGGACCCGGATCAACGGAGAAATCAGACCGGCTTCGGTTGTATTCACCAGACCATTCTTTGCCGTAAACGGAATTTTCAATTCTGCAAAATCCGTTCTCGGCTTTTCTGCCGGTTGCTCTCCTATTCCAAAACCGGATTTGACATTTCGCACCGCATTGGCGAGATCGATGCCGATAACTGCACCATCAGTAAACAAAACCTCTCCTTGCCCGGTTAAGGTCCGCTTAATCATATCAGGCGTTTCACCCGTCATGGAAAGCCCTATGTTGGTTTTCAGTGTTCCCTCAATCAATTCTTTTTGCAGGGCATCTTTCATCAAAGGTCCTGCCTGAATTCCTTTGGCATCAAGGGTCACTTTTGTCCTTGGATTACTTTTTTGAACGTTAAGCTCAATCTTTGATGCAACACTTCCCTGGTAAAGATTCAAGCCTAACGGATCTATGGTGATGATGCCGTTTTTTGCCAGGATGCGGACATCAACATTTTCAACTATTGCGCCATGGGCCTTTAATTTCCCAACCTTAACCTTCCCCTCCAGAACCAGTTTTCTTAAAGGACCATAATCTGTTTTTTTCTTTGCCGGCTCAGTAGATTTTACTTTTTTTAATGGTGCAGCACTGCCTGTTCCAGATGATGCAGTACCGTCTGCGGCGGACGTTTCTTCTTTTGCCGGGGGTTCCGGCAGATACCGGTCAAGGTCGATCTCATCCAATTGAAGATCAAACGTCAGGTTGGGTTTGGAAAACTCTTTTGCCGAAGCTGAAAAGATTAACTTTGAATCATCAAGTTCCAATAGTCCATCAGACAGGGACATACTGTCTTTATTCCCTTTTAACTGTGCTTTTAAAGAAACCAATTTCCCGTCTATTCTGGCGCTCAACGACATTGCGATAGGATTTTCAAGACTGATATCTTCTAAACTCAGGTTCACATCTGATATTTCTTTTTTAAGATCTGTACCCTGATCAATATAAATTAACTGACCGTTTGTAATAGAAAAATTATTTACCAGCAATGATTTGATCGGCAGTTCCTGGCTCGTTGATGTTTTTTCTGTCTTCTTTTCCTTGTGTGCTTTCCCCTTTTTTTGTTTACCAATTCCCTCCCAGTTGGCAGCACCATTTTTTAATTTTTCTAGATAAATTTCAGGGCTGTCCAGAACAAATGTTTTAATTTCTATTCGTTTTGACAATAACGGCATCACCTTGAGTCTGACCTCAAAATTTTTCACCGAAACCATATCTTTTTCTTTATATCCGGTGGGGTTGCCCAGATGAAGGTCTGTCAATTTTACACCCACCCAGGGGAAGATCGACAAATCTATGTCGTCGCCAAGCGTAAAAGAGCGGCCTGTCGCTTCCACGACTTTTTGTTCGATTATGGGTTTATATTTTTTAACATCAATAAATTGAGGGATAATAATGACGGCTGCAATAATAAGGACTAAGAATACACCGCCAATAATGAACAACCATTTAAGAATGCTTTTCATGGGATTTCTCCAAATATTTTGGTTAACGGTTAAATCCAAGTATACCCATGAAATTATTAAATTTCAAAGTAAAAAAAGATTTTTAATTTTCCTTCATGGAAAGAGAAATCCTTTTTCTTTTCACATCTATTTCGAGAATCGTTACCATAACAGCCTGCCGGACGCTAACAATTTCATTGGGATCTTTAATAAAGCGATCTGCCATCTGGCTGATATGAACAAGACCGTCCTGATGAACACCAATGTCTACAAAAGCACCAAAGGCGGTAACATTTGTCACAATCCCCGGTACCTTCATTCCCGGCACAAGATCCTTGATATCATGGATGGTATCGTCAAAGGAAAAGGCCTTAAATTCTTTTCTGGGGTCACGTCCGGGACTTGCCAGTTCTTTCACAATATCCTTAAGGGTTGGCAGCCCAATGGTATCGGTGATATATCGATTCAGATCAATTTTAGTGATCTTTTCGGTGTTCATCATAAGGTCTTCAATGCCAAGCCCGGCATCTTTTGCCATTTTATCAACAATTTTATAGGATTCAGGATGAATACCACTTTTATCCAAGGCAAGCTTTGCCGTATGAAGCCTTAAAAAGCCTGCGGCCTGTTCAAATGCCTTTGGCCCAAGCCTTGGCACTTTTAAAAAATCTTTTCTGGATGCAAACGGACCATTTTCATTACGGAACTGAATCATATTGGCGGCAATGGTATCATTCAACCCCGACACCCGGCAAAGCAATTCACGGCTTGCCGTATTGGCCTCAACCCCGACCTGATTCACACAGGATATCACCACATCATCCAGGGATTTTTTTAATAATTTTTGATCCACATCATGCTGATACTGCCCCACACCAATGGATTTGGGATCCAGCTTGACCAGTTCCGCCAAAGGATCTAAAAGCCTTCTGCCGATGGAGACAGCCCCCCTGACCGTAATATCATGATCCGGGAACTCTTCTCTGGCAATCTTTGAAGCAGAATAAATAGATGCCCCGCTTTCATCCACCATGACAATATGAATATGGCTATCCAGTCCCAGGCTTTTTACAAAGGCGTCGGTCTCCCGTCCAGCCGTTCCATTACCAATGGCAATGGCCTCGATTGCATATTTTTTTACAAGAGTTAATACGATCTTTTTTGCTTTTTCATCATTATTGAAATGGGGGAAAATCAAATCATGGTGTAAAAGATTTCCCTGTGCATCAAGGCAAACCACCTTACAACCGGTTCTGAATCCCGGATCAATAGCAAGAGTTCTTTTTTGCCCCAGAGGCGCAGACAACAGCAGTTCTTTTAAATTCCCGGCAAAAACACCTATGGCGATTTCATCTGCTTTTGCCTTTAATTCACTGATACATTCCTTTTCAATGGATTTGGACAAGAGTCTTTTATAGCTGTCTTTTATGGCAGATTTGACTTCCTGTGCTGACAAAGATTTATTTTTGATGATCCGGCTTTCAATCAGATGAATCGCCCTTTCTTCATCCGGCAAAATACGGACGGAAAGGATAGACTCATTTTGTCCTCTGAGCATGGCCAGTATCCGATGGGAAGGTGTCTTAACGGCTGTTTCCGACCAGTCAAAATAATCCTTAAATTTTATACCTTCCTCTTCTTTTGTTTTTTTTACCCTGGATTGAATCTGTGCGGTATCTGAAAATAATTTCCTGATACCCGCCCTGACATCAACATCTTCGTTCACATTTTGGGCAATAATATCCCTGGCGCCGGACAGGGCTTCTTTAACCGATTCAACTTCTTTTTGAGAGGAGAGATATTTTTCTGCTTCACGCAGTGGATTCTGATCGGATTGTTGCCAGAGAAATGCTGCCAGAGGCTCAAGACCTTTTTCCCTTGCCATCTGTGCCCGGGTTCTTTTCTTCGGTCGGTATTTTTCATAGATATCTTCAAGCTCAATGATTGACCGCGTATTTTGAATATCTGCCAATAATGCCTCCGTTAGCAGTTCACGTTCTTTTAAAGACTTGAAGATTGCTTCTTTCCTATTATTGAGTGCCGTTAATTGCTCTATGCGATCTCGAATATCGGCAATGGCGACTTCATCCAAAGACTGGGTCACTTCTTTCCGATACCGGGCGATAAAAGGGATGGTGGCGCCCTGATCCAGCAATTGAACTACCGCTGAGACTCTGGCTGTTTCCAAATTCATTTCCGAGCTTATACTATCGATTATTTTCATGAGTGCTTTATATAATTTAAGATTATGGGATTAAATGAGAATATAAGATCCGGAACCCGATCAGGATCAGCACGACGCCCCCAACAATTTCCATCCGTTTACCAAACAAAATTCCGAGTCTGGTTCCAATTTTAATGGCGGCAAGTGACATGCCTGTTGTGATCACACCGATCATGATACTCGGATACCAAATATTTACATCCAGCATGGCAAGACTTAACCCCACTGCCAGTGCATCTATACTGGTCGCCACACTGAGCATCACCATTGTCATTCCTCTGGATGGATCATTTTTTTGTATAACAGATGAAGTCCCTAATCCGTCACGAATCATTCTGATGCCGATAAAGGCCAGAAGAAAAAAAGCAATCCAGTGATCAAAGGCTTTAAAATAGGACACAAAACGGATACCCAGAAACCAGCCCAGAACCGGCATTAAAAACTGGAATAGTCCGAAATGAAAAGAGAGTCGGAATTTGGCCCTGATATCTTTTGCATATCCTGCGGCAGCTGCTGCAAGAGAGACAGCCGAGGCATCCATGGCAAGCCCTACAGCAATAATAATAATTTCAAATGTTGTCATGGATTTTTCAATATTTCATAGCGGATAAAACTCTAATCATAACCGAAAACCTTGTAAACTGTTGTCGTTCCCAGCAGGGCATCGACCCTGCCTTCCAGTTCGGCCCGTTCATTGTTCCGAAACCACCAGTTCCAGGCTTCAAGGGTTTTCCATGTGCTGATCACAAGATACTCATTGCGATCGTCCACATTTCTAAGGGTCTCCCCGGAAATATAGCCTGGCTGGCGATCCGCCAGGGCCCGGAGTTCAATGAGCATTTCAGACAACGTCGGCAGCAGGGCTACGTCCAGGCCACCGGTCAGCTTGGGAACTTTTCTGGTCATCAGTACACGGATGGTCATTTCTTTCTCCTCGTATGATCCAAACTATTTACTATTACATCGCAAGACTCTTTAATGTCAACAACACGCCTGCGGCAACCGCAGAACCGATAACACCGGCAACATTGGGGCCCATGGCATGCATGAGAAGAATATTCTGGGGGTCTGCCTCCATGCCGACTTTCTGACTCACCCGGGCAGCCATGGGAACGGCAGATACGCCTGCCGAGCCGATCAAGGGATTGATTTTTGTTTCAGAAAAGAGATTCATCAGCTTTGCCATGAGAATACCCGATGCTGTTCCAATGGAAAAGGCGATGGCGCCCAGAAAGAGAATGCCCAGTGTTGAAAGATTCAAAAACTGATGGGCGGAAAGCTGGGCTCCGACACCTAATCCCAGAAGGATGGTAACAATATTGATCAAAGCATTTTGTGTGGTTTTAGATAACCGGTCCACCACTTTGCATTCCCGCATCAGATTTCCGAACATGAAAAAGCCGATGAGGGGTGCGGCTGATGGCAAAAGCAAAACACAGAGCCCTAAGACAGAGAGGGGAAATATTATCTTTTCGACTTTTCCCACATGTCTCATCTGTTTCATGCGGATCTTACGTTCCTCCACGGTGGTCAGCGCGCGCATGATGGGCGGCTGGATGAGTGGCACCAGCGCCATGTAGGAGTAAGCTGCCACGGCAATGGAACCCAGAAGACGCGGCGACAGCTGACTTGCCAGAAAAATGGCCGTAGGGCCGTCTGCTCCTCCGATAATACCGATGGAGGCGGCATCGAACAGATCAAAATTTATGCCAGGGATAAATTCAGACAGAATCAGTGCTCCGATAAGGGTTGTAAAAATTCCCACCTGGGCCGCTGCACCGAGGAGCAGGGTTTTAGGATTGGCGATCAGCGGACCAAAATCGGTCATGGCCCCGACACCCATGAAAATCAGGAGGGGGAAAACGCCTGTTTTGATTCCAATGGTATAAATATAATACAGCACACCGCCTGGATCGGACATGGCAACCAGGGGTGTATTGGCCAGAATGGCACCAAACCCCATGGGAACCAGGAGAAGCGGTTCAAAATTTTTGCTGATGGCAAGGTATAACAGCAAAATTCCCACGCCGATCATAAAGAACTGTCCAATTCCCTTAAAATTATTTCCTGTGCCAGGGGAAAAAAAGCTGAACAGGCCGGTTGATTCTCCGAAATTGATGATCATGTCGGCAATGGACGGAAGCAGGGTGTGCCCTTGGCTGGCAGGCTGGGGCAAGGTGCCTGCATGGGCAGCGGACATCATTGAAAACAGCAGCACAATAAAACAGCCAATGATAATGAACGGTTTTCTTACAAACATAATAAAATCCTTTGGACCTTGCTGCTATTGATTAAGGGTCAGGAGAACCTGGCCTGACTGCACAATTTGTCCCTTAGCCACTTCGATTGATTTGATGATACCATTATAGGGCGAAATAACAGGTGTTTCCATTTTCATGGCTTCCAGAACTATCAGGGTTTCTCCTTCACTTATCTGATCCCCGACAGCAAACAGGATTTCATATACATTTCCCGGCAGCTGGGCTTTGATTTCCAGGACGGATTTTTCAGCCGGGCTTGACTCTTGCTCGGCTGAAGGCGAACTGATACCTGCAACTTCTCCGGTTTCATTTTCTACAATTACGTCATAACTTTTTCCGTCAACAGTCACTTTATATTTAAACATGGTCATATCTCCTTCATTGGGGAGAGGATCAGACAATAGTTTCCTCTCCTGGGATGAATCATTTTTTGGGGTTAACTTACGGACGTTGATGGGCCTGTCCCCTTTGAGGAAATCCAGGCCCTTGTTTCCACCTGCTGTTGTCAGGGCGCCGATGATAAAAAGATTTTCCTCGGTCACAGGAAGTCCTTCATCCTCAAGGATCTTTTTGGCTTTTGGGATGCCCGGTTCAATAATATCCAGGGGATCTCCATCAAAGACCGGCATTCCCATCTGCTTTTCAGCGATTCGGACAATATCAGGGTCTGGCGGCACTGGTGTTCTGCCGAAATATCCCAGCACCATTTTACCATACCCATCTGTTATCTTTTTCCAGGGTCCCTGGGTCACATTGGTGTAGGCCTGCTGGAAATAAAACTGGGAAACCGGGGTGACCGATGTGCCAAAGCCTCCTTTGGCAATACATTCGGACATGGCATTGATCACCTTGGGATAAAGATGGAGGGTACCCGTATCGCGCATCATCATGGTATTGGCAGTCAAGGCGCCTCCAGGCATGGGGGAAAGGATCACCTCGGAAGACACCTTTTGTGCCTCCGGCGGAAAGAAGTAATCTGCAAGACATTCCTCTTGAACATGGTTGGCCTCCAGAATCTTATTGACATCAATATCCAGAAAGTATTGGGTTCCTTTCAGTGCATGCCACATGGAAATCATATCCGGCTGGCAGGTACCACCGGACAGGGGAGAGCGGGCCAGGCAGATGCCGTCACAACCGGCTTCCACTGCAGCCTTGTATTGGACCACGCCGATGCCTGCGGTTTCATGGGTGTGCATCCAGATGGCCTCTTGGTCTCCCAGAAGTTTTCTGGCCGCCTTGACAGTGTCATACACCTTTTTGGGATTGGAGGTTCCTGAGGCATCTTTGAAACAGATGGAATCATAAGGAACCCCTGAATCAAGAATATCCTTCAAGGTTTTTAAATAAAACTCCGGATCATGGGATCCGCTACAGCCGGGAGGCAGTTCCATCATGGTGATGACGACCTGATGATGGAGCCCTGCGTTCTTGATGCAGTGCCCGGAGTAGACCAGGTTTCGGACATCATT
>JAFCZY010000388.1 GCA_019314105.1 Deltaproteobacteria bacterium | reverse complement strand
GTGTTGAAGGCTTTTTAAAAGAGGTACTGAAAATAAAATCTCTGGAAGTATCAAAAGCTAAGGCCCGTATCCCGCTAAACACTATTCGCAGGGAAGCTGAGGATACGAAGCTTGCGGAAAGCTTTTTAACTGCCCTGCAAAAAAGCAGTATGGATCATATTGGCATTATCGCAGAAGTGAAAAAAGCCTCACCATCCAGGGGTGATATCAGGCCGGATCTTGACCCGGTATCATAGGCAAAAACTATTACCCGGGCAGGGGCCCGTGCAATTTCTGTTTTAACGGAATCACACTATTTCAAAGGAAGTTTAAATGACCTTGAAGCGGTATGTAACCACACCGATCTTCCGGTTTTACGAAAAGATTTTACCATCAGTTCCTACCAGATTTATGAAGCAAAGAAAGCCGGGGCTTCTTCGATTCTGCTGATCACCACTATTCTGTCCAAAGATCAGCTCAGGGATTATATTACCCTTGCCAGAGAACTGGGTATGGAACCGCTTGTTGAGATTACCTCGGAAAAGGAATTTGAAATTGCCTATGCCTGTGGGGCAAAAGTAGTGGATATGAACAATCGCAACCTTCAAACCCTTGAAACCGATCTTGCAATCTCCAGGCGGATTGCCGCCATTCTTCCCGATGATATTATTCCAGTGGAAGCCAGTGGTATCTCCTCCTTTAAAGACATTCAAACCGGCCTTTCATCCAGCATCTTCAACTTCCTTGTGGGGGAAAGCATAGTAAAGGCCAAAGACACGGAATCATTCATTAAAGAACTCAGAAATGTTGAATGATCCTGCCATGATCAAAAAACCGCCTCAAAAAACACCCTGGATAAAAATATGCGGGCTTACTGACCCTGAAAATGCCCTTGAATGTGCCAAGATAGGAGCAGATGCCATCGGGCTGGTCTTTTTTAAAAAAAGCCCCAGAAATGTATCCATACAACGGGCCGCAAAAATCTCAACCGCTCTACCGGATCATATCCTTACCATTGGTGTATTTGTGGATGAATCCTATGATGGCATCATGGAGAAAGTCAATCGATGCGCTTTAAAAGGAGTACAGCTTCATGGAAATGAGACCCCTGCCCTTGTCGACCGCCTGTTAGAAAAAAAACTGCTGGTCATCAAAGCACTTTTTGCAACAAAAGAACCCTTTCTGACACAAGCATCCAGATACAAAAACACTTCTTTTTTTCTGGTTGAATATGGAAAGGGAACCCTTCCCGGCGGGAATGCAGAATCCTGGAATTATGAGATAACCCTTCAATTAAACACAAAAACACCGCTCATTCTTGCCGGAGGACTTCATCCCGGCAACATCTGTCAGGCCATCAAGTCTGCAAGACCTGCTGGTGTAGATGTCTCTTCCGGTGTTGAAAAAAGCTACGGCATAAAAGATTTGCATAAGGTTGAATCTTTCATTACCCGGGTCAAAAGCAAGTAAACTAATTATCCTCTATCTAATCATTAAAACACTAGCGGACAATAATCTTAGCCCCCGGGTAAATCTTTGCAGTGGCGGACAGGTTATTGAGTTTCAACAGGCTTGCAACACTGGTATTATATTTTTTACTGATACTGTACAGGGTTTCCCCTTTTTGCACTGTATGAAACGCGGAAGTCTTTTTTTCTTTTTTTAAGGCTTTTTTTATCGGTGTTAAACGCTTGGGATCAAGTTTCGGTGTTACCGCTGTTGCGACAGGCTTATTTTCAAACAGAGAAGTGCTTTTTTCTTCTTTCCCCATTCTTTCTATTAAAGCGTCAAATTTAGTAGAGAATGCCGTTTCAAGCCGTGTCACCCGCTCCTTTATGGGATCAATACCCGACATGCCTTTTTCTGTATTGCCCTTAGCTGATCCGGAAGCGTCTTCCTTAAGCTGAAGCGCTTGTTCTATTTTTTCTATTCTCTTTTCAAGATCAACAAAAGATGCAGTCGAAACGCTTTTCTCAACAGGTTCGACTTTAGGATCTGAGGATCTGAAAAAGAGGAAAAATATGACAAGGGTCAACAACAAAGCACCTGAAAGGATCATGATAAATTCATTCTTATTTAAAAGAGAAACCCCCATTATATTTTTCCCAGTCATATCGGGTTTTGTTGGTGGCCTTTTTAATCCAGACTCATCTTTTAACGTCATTGCAACACTCCTGTTTTAGTTTTTCTCCACAAATAAATCCCTGATAAAAGCAATAAGAAATCTCTGATCAATAAATAAATATTTGACAGGGTCTGAGGGCGGTTCGAGAATGAGAAACAGCCGCAATCAAACTGATGTCCACGCAAAAGATTAAATCCAATCATAAGGACAAATCCCAAAAGCAATATATTGACCAGTAAAAGTGCAGACCGGGGCACTATA
>JAFCZY010000387.1 GCA_019314105.1 Deltaproteobacteria bacterium | reverse complement strand
TTGATTTTAAGTTAATAAATGTGAGCGTTCCCTTTTTTATTCAACCAATAACGCCCTTTTTGACCCTAAAAACGTCGATATGGGGAGTGAAATAACCTTGTTTTTAACCTTAATCAAAGTCTTTTCAATTCTTCAACATGGCCCGACCCCATTTTTTGAAAATAGTGTTCAACCGAAAAAATATAGCTTTTTAAGGAAAAAATAAAAAGGATGTATATAATTACCCGAAAAGAAAAAAATAAACGATAAATCCGGTCAAATGAAGTTGTTTATTCTCTCTTTTTTATTCATTTATTTCCCAAAAGAGACAATTGCTCAAAACCGGGTTTTTGATTGTCCTATAATTTGCCCACACCTTGCAGATTGATTCGTTACTTCGCTTCGCACTTTTTCTTCAATGCATTTATGTAAATTCGATAATTCACGGTCATAAGATTTTTTGCCTTTTCTTCCTCGGGTGTTCCGATGAAGCGTTCCAGCACGGTTTTTGATTTTTTAAATTTTAAGAAAGCTTCAATGACTTCAGGATCCTGTAGACAGCTCGGTTTTTTCTTTTTATTTGGATTATCTGATTTATCCGAGTTCACTCCCTGAATGGTTGGAAATTTTTTTACCATATAATCGTTCTGAAGCAACCATCGCAGCATCAAATCATGCTCTGGAAGTATTCCCTTTTCCAAGACATAATCAAACACATAGTTGGCAAGATTCATCGGTCCTTTTATCCACTTCCGCTTTATCTTTTGAATCCGGGTGTATTCTTTTCCGTCAATTAAATAAACATGTTGTGGGAATCTGTTCAGGACTTCCTCTACATGTTGTTTGATGAAAGGAACGGCAAATCCATACCCCTTGGATTCTTCGTTTATTTCTGAAGGCCGGTATTGTTTCCGCATGTCCTGCAGCCAGACCGACAAGGGGATGACCACATTTCCGGATGATATTCCTTTAGCGCTCCTGGGCTTCCACAGGCTGGCTTCTCTGCATACATTATTCCAAACATCCACCATATACAGCTTTTTATTTTCTATAAATCCAATGGAGGTGTGCCCGAAATTCACATCATACCACTTTGGCTTTCCTATTTTGTATACATTGATGGAAAAGATTTCTTTTTTTGGAATCCCCATCGTCTGCAAAGCCTGGTTCAAACCATTACGCCAAAATCCGCAATTCATAATTTTGAACATTCCCATACTAAAAATGTTGCGTAACCCTCGGTGGCCCAAGTTGCAATTTGCTTCCAGATAATAGTTATCGGCACTTTTACCGATATAGTCAATCAATGCGTTTGCTTTTTCCAGATTGGTAGATGGCAAGCGTCCTTGATTTGCATTTTCATATGCGCTCTCGGTTTTTTGGGTAATCCACTTCCACACGGGGAAAAATGCGTAAACGATACTGAAATGTTTTATGTCCAACTCTATTGAATTTCCGTGCACAATGGGTTTTAGTCTCTCAATACTTCCATCAGCACTTTCCAGATAGAATTGTAAATCATCCGGTTTCAGGTTTAAAGATGTCAATTTGTACTGAAGCGAATTGTTCAAGTGGATCACCATCCGTGCCGGAATATTGAATTTCAATCCGGCTGGTGCCATATCCACGGTCATAAACGGAGGAAAATCCCCTTTGAGTTCCAGGTCCGGAGGTGGGGAAAGCCAATTCAGGATAATACTTTCCTGTTTGGTGACCGCTCCGGCCGGAACTTTTAGAGTTGCACTTACGCCATTCTCACCAGCTATTGAAATTTCTGCCGCTTGTCCGGGTGAAACCGTTTTCATAGAAACCGGAAGAGAGGTGGTTAGTTTTCGTTGTGGCTGAACAGGGGGTGCAGAAGATTTGCCTGAAATGGAAATTATTTTGATGTTGTTATAAACATCCTTTTCCTGAATATCGATCATAGGCAGTACGGTGATGAGCAAACTACAAGTCGCTTTCGGGCAAGCCTCTCTGATTCCGGCAAAGAGAAAAACACTATTCTTTAATATGTTCTGAGTTTTGGAAATGGAGTGATAGAATTGTTTTTCATCTTCCATCATGGAAACTTCCACTTTGGCTAATGGCGGATTACTTTCGGAAAATCCTTTGGTATCCAGTTCTATACTAAAAAGGGATTCATTTCTATCCGTTTGTTGAAATGCCGAAGAACGGATTCCAACATCTTGCGGTTCGTCGCATGCGGTTAAAAAGATAATGGAGACAAAGCTCCATAGGATAATTGTTTTCATTTTTACTCCTGAATATGCTATTTGCGCGGTTTACAAAATGCGAAGCAGAAAAGGGGTCTGACCACTTTCCCCCCTTTTCCCTCTTTTAAACCCAAAGAATACCAAATTGAAAAGGGGCCAAAAAAGAAAAAAACAAGGGGTC
>JAFCZY010000062.1 GCA_019314105.1 Deltaproteobacteria bacterium | reverse complement strand
TGGTACGCCTGGCAGGATTCGAACCTGCGACCTACGGATTAGAAGTCCGTTGCTCTATCCAGCTGAGCTACAGGCGCAAACAAAAAAAATTTTTATCAAATTTAACCCCATTTGTCCATAAAAAAGTGCTTGAATATTTTTTTCTGTGAAATATATTGCTTTTATCAATACCATGATAATGATATACTTAAATTTTATCAAAACTATCTTAAGGTATATTCAATGGCAAAAAAGGCTGTCCAGAATAATCAAAATAAAAAAAGACTGACAAAAAAAGATTTTCTGATTCCTGTACAAAAAGCAAAAACTTCAAGTTCAAAAGCACTTGTAAAATCAGACCCCGTTCAAAGTTATCTTAATGAAATAAGCCGATACAAGCTGCTTACAAGAGAACAGGAAATTGAACTTGGAAAACGAATTCAAGAAGAAGAAGACCCGGAAGCTGCCTATATCATGACCACCTCAAATCTGCGCCTGGTGGTTAAAATTGCCCTTGAATTCCATAGAATCTGGGTACAGAACCTGCAGGATTTGATCCAGGAAGGCAATATGGGACTTGTACGGGCTGTCAAAAAATTCAACCCGTATAAGAATGTTAAGTTCTCATACTATGCATCCTTCTGGATAAAAGCCTATATTCTTAAATTTATCATGGATAATTGGCGAATGGTGAAAATCGGGACGACCCAAGGGCAGCGAAAGCTGTTTTTCAGACTGAAAAAAGAAAAGCGGCGACTGATTGAACTGGGATTTGATCCAAAACCAAAGCTGTTGTCAGAACAGCTCGGTGTATCAGAAAAAGAAGTGATTGACATGGATCAGAGACTGGCCAACTGGGACTTAAGCCTTGATGAGCCTTTGAAAAACGATTCCCATACGGAAAGGATTGAATTTATAAATGTTGAATCTGATTCGTCTGAAGATCGGGTGGCCAAAAAAGAAATTGAAGATATCCTGCATACAAAAGTGAATAAGTTTAAAAAAACCCTTAATGCAAGAGAACTGGATATCTTTGACAGAAGAATATTTTCTGACAGCCCTCAAACACTTCAACAAATAGGAGTGTACGATCACACCCGGTAAATTTCGGTTTTTATTATATAGAGAATAAAAAGTAAAAAAAAAAGTCTTGTTTATATTCTTCTCATTTTTATCCCGTTTTTTTTTCTCGCTGGCTGTGCACAACTTAAACAAAACAAAAAATCTTCTGAATTTCAAATAATTCAAAAAAAAGAAATTGGGGACGGCCCTACCCTTTCTGCAAATTATTACTATCTTGAATCACAAATTCATATGAACCGCAAAGACTATAAAAAAGCGATCGACTCTCTGGAAAAGGCAATGATTAAGGATCCGGATTCATTCGTGATAACCCATGACTTGTGCCGCTTATACCTGAGGGAAAACAACGACGAAAAAGCAGTGGAACTGGTAGAAAAACTGGTCCGGAAAAATCCTGATAATGTGGACGGACTGCTTCTTTTCATCCAACTTAAAAAGGAGTCTCTGGATAAAAAAAACCGGGTTGAACTTTTGAACCGGATTCTACTGCTTGACCCCAAAAACAAGGAAACGTTTCTTCGTCTTGCCAAAATATATATGGAGGGGGAAAACAACCCGGAGGCTCTGATACTGTTAAAAAAAATGGTTGAACAATTCCCTGACTATTATGTCGCCTGGTTTTATCTGGGCAAGGTTTACCTGGCTGAAAAACAGTATGAACTTGCAAAGATCCAATTTTTGAAAACACTTGAGCTTGAGCCGGACCTTGTTGAGTCACGGTTTCAATTGATAAAAATTTTCAGCCGTCAAAACTCCTTGGAAGACAACACAAAAATATTAAACCTCTACGAAGAAATATTTGACACGGGATGTTGAAAACGATTCCAGACTCATTATGGTTGCTGTGGACGAATATATTTCCGACAAAAAATATGAGGACGCTGTAATTGTTTTTTCTCAAATGCTTAAAGGCAATCCGGAAAATTCAACCCTGAACTTTTTCACGGGGGTGGCCTATGAAGCGGTTGAAGATTTCGAAAAAGCCATCTCTTGCTATCTGAAAATCCGACCTGCCCATCCTCAATACAAAAAAACCGTTTTGAATATTGCCTTCCTCTATAAAAAACTCGGAGAACCGCAGACCGCCATAAATTATCTTGAAAAAGAGTATAAAACCCTTCCAAAAGATATCGATATTATCATTTATCTCGCCTCATTTTATGAAAATGATAAAAATTATAAAAAAGCGATCCGCCTCTTAAAAAAAGGACTGGAAGACGCTTCTGAAAACATATCATTGCTGTTCAGGCTGGGTGCTGTGCAGGATAAGGCGGGCTTTAAAAAAGAAAGCCTCAGCGCCATGAAAAAGATTATTAAAATTGATCCAAACGATGCCAGTGCATTAAACTATCTGGGCTATTCCTATGCAGACCTGGGAATAAAACTGGATGAGGCCCTCTCGCTTATTAAAAGGGCCCGTGAGATCAAACCGGATGACGGATATATCACCGACAGTCTGGGATGGGTCTATTACAAGAAAGGGGCGTATGAAAAGGCGGTTGAACACCTTGAAAAAGCAGCCGAATTAACGTCGTTTGAGACCATTATAGCCGATCACCTTGGGGATGCCTACCAGAAGGTAAATCAGCTTAAAAAAGCGATAAATACCTATAAAAAAGCGATATCCAATGCCAAAGATGACGACAAGGAAAAAGTTGTCGAGCTTAAGAAAAAAATAAGCGATGCACAGAAAAAAATAAATGACTAACCAAAACTTATTATCCAACCTAATTTATATCGCTGTCTTTATTTTGATTGGCTCGGGGTGTGCATCGCTCAGTCCTGATACCAATCCGTTACTTGACAAGAAAGCCGTTTCGTTTGCTAATCAGGCAAGGTCAATGAATGAACACATTACCGCAAGCAAGGGAACCGGTTGGATAAGACTTGAAACAAAAACGAAGACGGATAAATTCAGAATTGCATGGGCTGCGGTTTCTCCCGATAAAATCAGAATCACATTCCTTTCATCCGGCCTTCCCATAGAAACTATTATTGCAACAGGAAAAAAAATTATTTTCTTTTCACATACCGGAGAACATTCCAAATACTCGTACAACTCAAAAGATCCGGACATGAAAGACTATATCCTTGTTCCGGTCAAACTGTCTGAAATGATAGTGGTTCTATTGGGGCGAATACCTGTAAAAAACTTTGATGATGCCTGGTTTTCACCGTCGGACTCCTCCTTATCCACTATCATGTTAAAGCAGAACTGGAAAGGGGTGACACAGTCTGTCCATTTTAATGACAAAGGCGAAATTGAAGGCCTTAAAACAACGGACGCATCAGGAAAACTTTTGTATGAGATGGTAATTATAAAATATAAAGCACACGATTTTGGTAATATTCCGGTAAAAATAGAGATCAACGATAAGGATAACAGAAAACTGACACTTGAGATAACAAATTTCCTGCCCAATCCCCCCATAAAAGAGTCTGTATTCCAGTTGACAGAATCAAGATAATGCGCATTATTTAGATGATTTACTAACAATTTTTCTCAAAGGAGATGTTATAAAATGATTCACGACAGTGTAGACAATGCCAAACAAGGAGGGACTTGCCCGTCACAGGGAGGTCAGCAAGACATGGCAGCCAGACAAAAACAGGAAGATGCGGCAATCAAAGCCTCTCTTGCAAAAATAAAACATAAAATTTTTGTCTTAAGCGGAAAAGGCGGCGTTGGTAAAAGCAGTGTATCTGCCAACCTTGCAGCCAGCCTTTCTAAAAAAGGGTATAAAACCGGCTTGATGGATGTTGATGTCCACGGCCCCTCCATTGCCCAGATGCTGGGGCTGACTGAACTTCTGGAAATTTCAAAAGATCAGCTTCTGATTCCCAAACAAATCAATGGAAACCTTAAGGTTGTTTCTGTCCAGGCATTGATGCAGGACAAAGATCAGGCCATTATCTGGAGAGGCCCTGCCAAGACAGGGATGATCAAACAATTTATCAGTTCTGTGGATTGGGGGGAGCTTGATTTTCTAATCATTGATGCCCCTCCGGGAACGGGCGACGAGCCCTTAACCGTTGTGCAGGCTATACCCGAGGCTTTGGGTGTGGTGGTCACAACCCCCCAGGAAGTGGCGTTGGCAGATATTAGAAAATCCATTTCTTTCTGCAAGACCGTTCACTTAAAAACCCTTGGAATTATAGAAAATATGGCGGGATTCAAATGCCCTCACTGCAACGAACTCATTGACTTATTCAGTTCAGGCGGCGGTGAGAAGACAGCAAAATCATCAGGTCTTACGTTTTTAGGATCTCTTCCCTTTGACACTCAGGTGGTCGCCTCAGGGGACAGTGGCGTTCCCTTGATATTCCAGGACAAGGAGACTGATTTTACAAAAGTATTTGATACTATAGTAAAAAATATTATCAAACAATTGTAAATATACTATTGAATGACAATTTTAAAAAAGCTGGGGAATTAAAAGATCTTCTTAATCTAAGAGAACAAAAAAATCTTTGTTCCCTGGCCTGTTTCAGTCATACCGCCCAACGGCGCCACAAAGAGAAATTTACTGAAAATGAATACCGTCAAACCTTTTCTACTGATTCCGACCGGATTTTAAACTCCCTTGCCTTTACAAGGTATATTGATAAAACTCAGGTCTTCTCTCTCATTAATAATGATCATCTCACCCACAGGGTCATCCATGTCCAACTGGTTTCAAGGGTTGGCCGGACCATTGGTCGATACCTGGGATTAAACGAAGATCTGATTGAAGCGGCAAGCTTAGGCCATGATATCGGGCATACCCCATTCGGGCATGATGGTGAACGGTTTCTTTCAAAGTTGACCCATGAAAATGGTGCCGGTTTTTTCCATCATAATCTTCAAAGCATCCAGTTTCTCGATCAAATCGAAAAAAAAGGCATTGGCTGGAATTTAAGCCTTCAAACCATGGATGCCATTGTCTGTCATGATGGAGAAGTCCACTCAAAAAAACTTGTTCCTCAAAAAAACCGGTCTTTTATGGATTTTGACCTTATGCTGGAACACATGAAAAAAAAGAAGGCCTGCGATGAAATTCCCATGACCATGGAAGGCTGTGTGGTACGTATGGCAGATACCATCAGTTACATTGGCCGGGACCTGGAAGATGCCATCCGCCTAGGGCTGCTAAAAAGACAGGACATACCGGATATGTGTAAAAAAATTCTGGGTCAGACAAACGGCACCATTGTGTTTAATCTGGTCACCGATCTGATCGCAAACAGCCTGAATCAACCGTTTATCGGATTTTCCGAAAAGGTTTCTTCTGCTTTAAAAAAACTTAAGAGATTTAATTACAAGCATATCTACAAAAATCCGGTTATCAAAAAACATTTGGCTTCTATTGAAGATATTTTTCGTTTCCTGTTTGAAAAATACCTGACCGCCCTTAAAAAAGAGGATAAGCAATCTGTCATTTTTGCTGATTTTTTAAACGGCATGTCTTCCCAATACAGGGAAAACCATTCAAATCCCGAAATCGTCAGGGATTATATCTCCGGCATGACAGACTCTTATTTTATCCGCCAGGCACCGGATCATTTAAAACCGGGTTCCATTGAAAATGTTTGAGAATCGGACCTATCGACAGCAACATCAAAAAAAAGGGCTTGCCTCCTTTGATATCACGGTAAAAGAAACCAATCTGAATATCCAGGCTATGACTGACCTGACAGATAAGGCAATAAAAGCTGTATTGACCTGCCGAAATACGATTGAGACATATATTAAGCTCTGCCCTGAATTTGCAACATCCCTGGCTCCCATAAAGAACCCGGGCCCTGCACCCAGAATAATCAATGATATGATTGAGGCTGCGACATTAGCCAATGTCGGTCCCATGGCAGCAGTGGCAGGTGCGGTGGCAGAATATACAGGAAAATCATTATTAGCAGACTCATATGAAGTGCTGGTTGAAAACGGTGGCGATGTTTTTATTAAATCTGACGCTGACACCATTTTTAAAATTTATGCTGCTGATTCTCCTTTCAGTATGACCTCGGGTATCCTGATTAAAAAAAGAAAGACCCCCTATGGATTGTGTACCTCTTCGGGCACATTGGGCCATTCAAAAAGCTTTGGAAAAGCAGATGCCGCCACCGTGCTGTGTGATTCATGCCCGCTGGCCGATGCTGTGGCCACGAAGCTGGGAAACAGGGTTAAAAAAACATCTGATATCAAAGACGCTGTTGATGCCGGCAAAGCCATACCGGGAGTCCAGGGGATTGTGATCATTAAGGGGGAAAGTATTGGATTATGGGGAGATCTAAAACTTGTCAAGATCTGTGCTTAAACCAGTTTAATACAGCTCACCCACTTTATTTTCCACTGCCTTTACGATATTGCCGGACCGCAGCAATTCCCTTACGCTGGCAATGTCTTCTGCAAGAATCCGATCTTCTTTCATATAGCCCACCTTGCTTCTGATGACCTCATAGGCTGCCATAGTGCCGTCTCCGGCTTTCAGATTGGTAAACAGGTCAATTCCCTGTGCCGCACATAATAATTCAATGGCAATGACATCTTCCGTGTTTGCGACAATATCCCGGCATTTTCGTGCTGCGAACGCCCCCATGGAAACATGATCCTCCTTGTTTGCCGAGGTCGGAATGGAATCAACAGATGCTGGATGGGCCAGGACTTTATTTTCCGAAACAAGGGCTGCTGCCACATACTGGGCAATCATAAATCCTGAATTCAAGCCCCCGTCTTCCACAAGAAAAGCCGGAAGACCGGATAACTGGGGATTTACAAGTCTTTCTATCCGTCGTTCAGAAATATTGGCCAGTTCAGAAATGGCAATACTTAAAAAATCACAGGAAAGCGCCAGCGGCTGTCCATGAAAATTGCCACCGGAAAGAAATTCTTCGGATTCCGAAAAGATCAAAGGATTCTCAGTGGATGAATTCATCTCCACTTTGACCACTTTATCTACATAATCAAACGCATCCCAGGAAGCGCCATGTACCTGGGGGGAGCATCTTAAGCTATAGGCATCCTGAACCCGTGAACAATCGTGGTGGGAAGAAATAATGTCTGAGTTTTCCGTAATTCTGAGCATGTTCCCGGCAGCTTTGATCTGACCGGTATGGGGCCTTGCAGCATGAATCCTCGGATCAAAGGCCGACCGGGTTCCCATAAGGGTTTCAAGGCTCATACTGGCGGCAATATCTGCATGCTTACAAAGATTTAACGCATCATGGAGCGCAAGACATCCCAGCGCAATCATGAGCTGGGTGCCGTTGATCAGCGCAAGCCCCTCACCTGCCGCAAGTTCAAGGGGGTTTATAGCTTTTTCCTTCAATGCCTGAGCGCCTGTCATTTTCTGACCATCGACAAAGGCTTCCCCTTCTCCGATCAGTACAAGGGCAAGATGTGCCATGGGAACGAGGTCTCCGCTTGCCCCCACAGAGCCTTTTTCCGGTACCACCGGTACAATACCGGCAGTTAAAATCCGTGCCAGTTTTTTAATGGTCGTAAGTCTCAGTCCTGAATTACCACGGCAAAAATCATTGACCCGCAGGGCGATCATAGCTCTAACCACATCTTCTTCCAGGGGATTGCCAATCCCTGCTGAATGGCTGAATAAAATCTTTTTTTGAAGTTTTTTTGTGTCTTGCAAAGAAATGGTAACCTCTGACAAAGCACCAAACCCTGTGGTAACGCCATATATTCTTTCTCCGCCTTTTACCCACTTGTCAACCAGATCACGTGCCTTGTTGATTCTGGATTCAGAATTAACCGATATTTTAATCCCCACATTATTTCTTGCAATATCTACCAGATCTTCAAGAAGAAAATCACTCCCATTTAAAACAATATGCTTTTTCACTTTTTTATCCCCTTATAAATTTACCCTTTAGTTTATATCTCGATCCAGGAGAAATAATAATACTGTAGGTGGCCACCCTGTCAAATGACCATGTACGTCTTTTAAGGGACAGGCAGGGTTCATCCGGTTGTATTTTTAAATATTTTTGAATCTCTTTGTTACAGTTTACGGCTTCAATAATATGCTCTGCCGCCTGTATCGGGGCAACGCCCAAAAGGTAGTCACTGGGGGTGATTTTTTTAAAATTCTGACTGAGATAATCCGGGGCCACTTTTGGATTGATAAACCGCTCGGAGTACTGGACACAGATACCTCTGTCCTTGTGAACAATAATGGAATGGAAAATGGTATCCTCTATGTTAAGATTCATCTTCTGTGCAATTTGTTCAGTTACTTTTTCTTCTTTTAATATCAGAATTTGTGAAGAATGCACCCCGCCCCAGTCGGCAATCTCCTTTGCGATACTTTTTATTTCAAGAAGCGCTGCATCGGGTTTGGGCCTTGCCACAAAACTGCCAACGCCCTGAATCCTGACAATCCTGCTTTCTTCTGTGAGTTCTTTCAGCGCCCGGTTGGCCGTCATTCTTGATGCATTAAACAGTTTGGCAAGCTGGGTTTCCGAAGGCACTTTGTCATCTGGCTTTAATTTGCCTGAGTCAATATCCTTTACAACACTTTTCTTAATTTTTTCATATAAGGCAAATACCTGTTCTGATCCAACCATAAATTTTCCTGTTCATTTTGGTACCGCTTAAAATAACTTGACATCATATCTATACTTGTATAGACAAGTAGTATCGGATCCAAACACAAATGTCAATCATATCAGGAGGAAATAATGAATCTTAAAGATAAACTTTTAAAAAATCTTAAAATCGGATGTGGTGTGGCCCGCCCGGTCAGAGCCCCAAGAGGAACAGAACTTCACTGCAAAGGATGGTATCAGGAAGCCGCCTTGCGCATGCTGTGCAACAATCTTGATCCTGACAATGCTGAGAATCCTGATGAGTTGATTGTCTATGGCGGCCTTGGTAAGGCGGCCCGAAACTGGAATTGCTTTGACGCCATTGTCAGGGCTCTGCTGGATCTTGAAAATGATGAAACTCTGCTGGTTCAGTCGGGAAAACCGGTGGGTGTATTAAAAACCCATGAAAGTGCGCCCAGAGTGTTGATTGCCAATGCCAATATTGTCCCGCAATGGGCGAACTGGGATACCTTTCATGAACTGGATAAAAAAGGTCTGATGATGTATGGTCAGATGACTGCAGGATCATGGATATATATCGGCACCCAGGGAATTCTCCAGGGCACCTATGAAACCTTTGCCTCGTTGGGTCAGAAGCATTACAATTCCGATCTAACCGGAAAAATTGTCGTGACCGCAGGGCTTGGCGGCATGGGGGGGGCACAGCCCCTTTCAGTCACCATGGCAAACGGGGTTGCCATCTGCATTGAGATTGATAAAAACAGAATCAAAAAAAGACTTGAAAAACGATACCTGGACATTGAAGTATCAAATCTTGATGACGCCATTTCAAAGGCAAAGGATGCTGCTAAAAACGGTAAACCGCTTTCTATCGGACTTTGTGCAAATATAGGGGATATACTTCCTGCCATGATACAAAAGGAATTTATTCCCGATATCATCACCGACCAGACCAGTGCCCATGATGAACTTAACGGATATTTCCCTCAGGGGATATCTTTTGAAACGGCATTGGCTTTAAGAAAAACCGACCCTGAAAAATATAAAAATATGGCATTAAACTCCATGGCTGACCATGTGCGAGCTATCCTTGAAATGAAAAATAAAGGAGCTGTTGCCTTTGATTATGGTAACAATTTAAGAGCCCAGGCCATGAAACGAGGGGTTGATAATGCCATGGATTATCCTGGATTTGTTCCGGCTTATATCAGGGAACTTTTCTGTCAGGGAGAAGGACCTTTCCGGTGGGCAGCCCTTTCCGGCGATCCCGAAGATATAAAAGTGACTGACCGGGAGCTCATTAAACTTTTCCCGAAAAAAACCAAAATGATTAATTGGTTGAAAATGGCCGAAGAGAAAG
>JAFCZY010000386.1 GCA_019314105.1 Deltaproteobacteria bacterium | reverse complement strand
TTAAAAATGGTTTTCCTTTCAATGCCTCTAACTATAATATGATGTAACGCCCCAGGCGCATCTATTCTTGATCTGCGTGGCATATATCTCTTATGACATAAATTGTTCGACTTGAATTTATCAAGGAACGTCCCGCAATCCCCCGTCCCGCAACCCTATTTTATCAGTAATTTTTTGAAGTTGTTCCTGAACTACTTAAATTGTAAAGCGGAGCCCTGCTTTATCGAGATTTTCCTTTTCGCAGTTGACACTAATTGGACGATGGATGGTGGATAAGGTGATGATTATACTATTATATTATGCTACTCTGCCAAGGAATTTACCCTTTAAGTAAAGGGCGGGATGATGCTTGCCTGGTTTGAACTCGGCAGAGGGAAGGGATGTATGAGGAACGAATTTTCGTATATTATGCAGCAGTTGCTGAAATGCTGGTAGCGTTGCGTTCCCCAAGGCCAGGCAGACCATATATTCATTTGTGTCTGTTTTGACCAGCCGAATCGCCGGATACGTGATCCGTACGTCCGGTGGTGTGGGAGGGGCGCTCAGCGATGGGCGTCCCTATCCCTATAAAGGGCATCATTTCTTGGTCGAATTCTTTTTGCTGCTACTACCGCCGGCACCTGAACCTGTACCCACTTTCTTTGGTTGTTGCTGTGTTTGCTGCGGTTGCTGACGTTGCTGTTTTTTAACAGTACTTCTTCGATTAACTTTTTTTGCCATCATCCACCTCTTCCTTTTTATGTATTGAAAGTGAAAACAAAATAGTTTTTGTCCATCCAAGGTCAGGCTTTTTCTTAACTGGATTTTTTACAAAACTATATAGCTGGATCGTAGATATTTCATTATCAATAATAAAGTCTGAATGCAAAGTGTCCGACTCACCGGGTTCGATTTCAAGTTCACCTCTCAAATTCCACTCACGCCCTATTATCATTGGCCAAGTTATTTCTGCTTTCCCATCCGGTACTGGATCTGTATCATTTTTGATTATATCCTCGATGTCACACGGCACAGGAATTACTTGGCGTAATCTGAGTTCAGCATACTCCGGTGAAATTAATGTATTACCGCAATTTTTTATTATAATTCCAACATGCACAAGACGTTTGTTTGAGTTCACCAATACATCATCTATTGATAAGTCTATATCTGCATGGGGGTATTTTAATCTTTGCCGAAAATATTTGACGTAACCCCATATGGCAGCGGTAATCACTGCAATAGGCGAAATTAATTTTCCTATCTCTACGGCTGTTTTAATATCTATCATCATTTATTGCTGACCTTTAACGCAGCCTTCAGCAGCGCGGCTTTTTGCGTCCGCTGGAAGGCAAAGGTTATGCCGAGACTATTTATCGGACACAGCTATTTCCATAAATTTTTCTCCAGCCCAAAATGCCAATGTTTTACAATTTTCTAATGATTTCTGTCTGGGTTCGGTTTCATTATGTGCTAAATTGTTGCGGTCATCGGCTAATAAGACCATTTCCTCAAGTGTAAAATCATTCTCGATAGCTTTCAGCAAATAGTATATCTTCGCACGCTGGCTACCCTGTTTAATAAGTTTGTATTCAACTAAATCTTTGGCGATTTTACTGTTTGAGGATACATATTTTTTTGAAGCTAAATCATCAGATACAAGTTCGATGACCTTGTAAAAAGATAGGAAACTATATGACCTGGATAAATCAAAGAGGATTAGACCTTGTTTGAGATTGTTTTTGATAGAAACTACCTTTTTTGCTCTTTTACTATTTAGATTTATTGCTTCATCGTATAAACTTAATATGTTCTGTATGTTCGGTTTTGGCAGCTCAGGATATTTGAACTGTATTTTAGCTGATATGGTTGACGTAGGAACTTTAATCCATTCACCTTCAAACTCTTCCCATTGCTTATAATTTGAAGCGACTGAATAATCAAACTCAAGCCATGTTAAGACAATATCAAGGGCAAGAGGTATATCAAAATTTCCACCATCTTGATGGACAAATGCATCTGCAATAACTTCGCAGATAAATGCGGGTGGATATTTTTCAGAATGATCTATTTTAAAAGAAGATTCGCTCTCGTTAAATGGATACAGTTTTATTTGGTATTTTTCGAGAGAAAATTCAACGAGTTTTGAAAAGGCCTTAGTTGAATAAATGACAGATTTTGTTTTGTAACGAGTCGGTTCTATATTTTTTTCTTTAAAACTAAGCCACTTTTTGGTTTCTTCATTCATTTTAAAAACCTTCAAAGGCATAATGTATGTTTCGCGCTGTTTGGAACAGCTTGCGGGACGTTCCTTGATATGTTGATTACTTATTTTTCAATAGTTTTAATTTGTTTTCTTTTGCAATTTTTTCACCGCGGGTTGCGGATTGGCTTGCTGTAGGCTGAG
>JAFCZY010000385.1 GCA_019314105.1 Deltaproteobacteria bacterium | reverse complement strand
GTGGGAGGTGACCGGTGACGCTTCTTTTTCCGAATATGATTTAAGCAGCTTTGCTGAAAAATGGATGATTATAAGCAGCAGGGCAAGAAAAGAAAAAACCACCCCCATACCCATCATTGTTAATTTTAATCCTTGAACAATCATAGAACCCTCTTCTCTGGTAAAGTAACCTGTCATAATTCAATATAATCTCGGCCTATTAAATATCTGAGATATGCCCTAAAGTAAAGTCTGAAACTTTGCCATTTCTATTATTGGCAGGGGTGCAAACGGTTTCCCCGGAATCAGGTTTAAAATTTTCTGGGGCATACCACGGTATAGCAGGCGAACGACTATAATGGCATTTTCTTCTGGCACTAAAGGAAGATCAATTGTTTCGGTGATACTTTGTTTTGCTTTTATCCTGTTGTCTTTCAACACCTGTTTTGCCTTTGCAATATTAATCACCTCGTTTCCGTTTCCATCTCCAAATACCCTCCGAAAGATTACAGCATCTTTTGGCAACTCATGTTTGTTATTCAAAGCGCCCATCTGAAAACTTGTCTTGTTGGCTTTATCCTGGATGGTAATTTCAAGCCATACCTGGCGAAGGTCGCCGACCCCTGTGGGGATTGAATGTCCGGCGCCGGTATTCGTCACGGTAATATTGAGTTTTTTCTGATTTACCTGTGATGTATCAACAGACAGTGTGGCTGCATTCTTAAGCCGTTCAATGGCCATCTGACCTTTTGCTTCTCCATCAAACTGCCCTGGAACCGAAGAATTTCCTCCCACAAAATAATGGGTAAAAATATGGGGCCTTTCATCACTATCATCCGTTGCTGATCCTGGATTTTCAGGCCGCAGAGTAGATCCGGTGGCAGGAATGCCGGGTTTCTGGTACATATGGCACCCCTGGCAGGTAATCTTTTGTTGAGGATCTTTTGAATTATAAGGACTGTTCTTCCATTCCGTGTAGGTAGTTTCAATATCAGTGCCAAATGCCACATGTTTCACATCATGGCAGGTCCCGCAAATTTTGGAGTCGGTATGCAATCTAGAAAATTCAGCCTCATGAAAATCAGGCACTGCATCATCAAAAGGACCATATTTGATCCCGGGGTCGTCTTCGCCCTGACCGGGTTTCAGCACAAGCCCGTTATTATACATCTGTTTTACTGATTCAACAGAATGGCAGTAATCACATTGAATACCCTGTGTTGCGATCTCAGCAGTTTTTGACAAATCATCTGTCAATTTTTGGGGGAATCCCGTCACATGCCCCACTGGCGTATGACATTTCACACAGGATTCAGCTTCTTTTATCTGATTTTCATTTATCAGCCCTTTACGAAGAAACTGTGCTACTCTTAAATATACAGGATCTTTATGTGCCAGATTGTGCATGGAATTTTCCCATTGCTCAAAAATTTCAGAATGACATCCACCACAGGTATCCGGCGAAATAAATTGATCAATATGAATCACATCTTCGGATGAAGCAAAAAGGGTCGCCGAAAATAACATGACAAAGCCTGTAGAGAAGCTCAATGACAGTTTAATCCATTTTTTATACGTCACCTTTTTTTCTCCTTATTGAATAAATCCACTTGGGTATTCTTTGGTTTCTCCCTCCAAAGTAAGGACCGTCCAGTTCCCGTTTTCTTCTTTTGCCGTGACCAGGCAGTCAAGCCTTGTCCCATCATTAAATGTAATAAAGCAAACACCCGACTCGTTTAATGTGTTGACCCGAACAAATTTTTTGTCGATTGCAATTTTCCGAAAGGTCTCAGCCGCTCGTTCAATAGCAATAATCTTATTATATTCATCTTCATCTATTTTTTTAATTTGCTGCCTTAATGCATTGATCTGCTTTTTCAGATCTGCAATCTTAGAAATAATGGTTTCCATTTCTACTTTATTATCTGCCGGTATGGAAACCAGAATCTGTTTATGCAGTTCCATATCTGCTTCAACAAAATTAATTTTTTGCAGTATCCCTTTTATTTTTGCACTCATATATTATTCTTTTTTTTGGTTTTTTAATTTAATCCGCCTGACCGGCGGTTGCTTTTTATTGATTCATGATTTGCACAGGCTGCCTTTTTCGGCGGCCCTTTTATTGCCCCGGATAATCCATTCCAGAAACCTGATCACTATATTTTTCTTATTTTTTTTATCTTTCATTATATCCTTTTAATTTTTCCCCAAGCTTCCATCAATTCCATAATAATGTCAAGAGGCCTATAGACCATTATCAGGGTAACTGCCTGTTAATATTTTAATTTTGAACTTAAGGGACATTCAATACCGCACAATCACAGAGATCATCACTTTCAAAAGAGGTAATATCTCCTGCATTTAATCCTGGAACAGGAAACAATCGAACCGTTAACGGCTTATTTAAACGATATGCCATCGTTCCTGTATCTCTCATTAATGACGTAATTTTTGCTATGGGTGTATTGCCTGGAATGGGCACCGTATCAAGGCCAATCCCGCAGACAGCACTGTATGTCAAAAGAGCACGGATATCAAAATCAGACTTCCGTGTCCCCTCCGCAAGGCCCATATCCTCTGTAACCGCAAGCATTAACCCGGAGAACCCGACCAGATCAATCCCTTTTATGGATTTGAAAACTTTTGTTAACAATGAAGAAGCTTCAATGGTGCCGGATGCCCCGAAATATTCAACGCCTAAACGTTTATAGACTTCCACTATAGAAGAACACTCCTTTGACGGCGCAGCAGAACTGTCAATACCTGAAAATGAGAAATTCGTATTCTTATCAAATCCATCTATAATT
>JAFCZY010000061.1 GCA_019314105.1 Deltaproteobacteria bacterium | reverse complement strand
GTTTTAATAAGGGCTTTGTCAAATTCTGAAATTTGAAATTGGATTTTTTTTGTCTGCTCTTTTGATTGAATGGTAATTTCAGGTGTTTCAATATCCACTGAAATTTGAGTGCCGCTTTTTGAAAACGCATCAAAAATGGCATTGATCCGGTCCTGAGAAAGCTCAATGGAAAGCATGCCGCAATTGAACATGTTCTGCCTGAATATTCTTGCAAAACTTGGAGCGATCACAACATTAATACCATTCTCTTCAAGTGCCCAGGGAGCATGCTCTCTTGAAGACCCGCATCCAAAATTGTCTTGGGTAACAATAACAGTCTTTCCTTTAATATCCGTTTCCGGATGAAAGCCATCTAATTTTAAGTCTTCAAGCAAATGCGGTTTCATTGCTGATTTTTCAATTTCCGTGAGGTATTTGGCCGGAATGATTTCATCTGTATTGATATCGGAACGATCAAGAAACAATACCTTCCCTTTAAATTCTTTCATTATTATTTTCCTTATTTACCATAAAGACTGGAGTTTGAAATTTTGCCTTTAATCGCACTGGCTGCTGCTGTTGCCGGGCTCATCAAATGAACCATACCGCCCTTGCCCATGCGGCCATTAAAATTTCGATTGGTTGTGGAAGCTGCCACCTCGCCATCGGCAAGAACGCCGTTACTCATGCCGAGACAGGCGCCGCAAGTGGGGTTTGTTACGCAAAAGCCTGAATCCATGAAAATTTTAAGAATCCCTTCTTCCATGGCCTGGGAAAATATTTTGGGGGTTGCAGGCGATACAATTCCTCTGACATGGTTGTTGATAATATGGCCTTTAAGCACCTTTGCAGCAATTCTCAGATCTTCAAGCCGTCCATTGGTGCAGGAACCGATATACACCTGATCGAGCCGTATCCCTTTCATTCGGGATACGGGGTTTACATTATCCGGCTTATATCCAAAGGTTGTTAATGGTTCAAGATCACTCACATCAATTGTTTTCTGTTTTGCATAAACGGCATCATCATCTGATCTAAACCGGGCAAATGTATCCAGGGCTGCCTGCCTGCTCGAATAGTCATCCTTAATAAACGCCCAGAGGTAGTCAACCGTTGTCATATCAGGAAGGCATATCCCGCTGGTTGCGCCTGCTTCAACCGCCATGTTGGAAAGAGTCATCCGCTGATCCATGCTCATCTCATCCACGACATTTCCTCTGAATTCAATGACCATATTAGTGGCCCCGTTTACGGTTATTTCTTTAATCACCTTAAGGATAATATCTTTGGCAAATACGCCTTTTGGCAGCATTCCAATAATCGCAATCTTATAGGTTTGAGGGGGTTTAAACGTACAGACCCCTTTTAAAATACCCACTTCCAGATCGGTTGTTCCGACACCGGCGGCAAACGCCCCAAACGCCCCATGTGTGCAGGTATGAGAATCTCCCATAATAATGGTAAACCCGGGGCGTACAAATCCCTTCTCAGGGAAGATGGCATGACAGATCCCATTGTGGCCGATGTCAAAAAAATCTTTGATGCCATGTCGTTTTACCCATTCCCGCAGAATTTTCCCTTGCATGGCAGTTTTAGAATCCTTGGCAGGGGTCACATGATCAATGACCGCTTTAATTTTATCCGGATCAAACACCCGGTCTTTCCCCCTTGATACAAGGTCTTGGATGGCTGTTGGGGTTGTGATTTCATGACAAAACACCCGATCCAGTTTTAAAACACTGACATCTCCAAAGGGTTTATTCACCAAATGGGTTTCAAAAATTTTTTCTGCAATGGTTTTCCCCATTATTCTCTCCAAATCTTATGATATTTTTTCTCCAAAGTAATCTTCCCCATCGGCCGGGGTCACCACCCAGTATGCCTGGAAAATTTGATCAGATGAATTTTTAATGACATGCGGTATTTCTGAAAAAAAGGAGACGGAGTCGCCTTTATGAATTTCATAGGTTTCTTCACCATAAACAAGCTGGGCAGATCCTTTAACAACGATTCCCAACTCACGTCCCAGATGTCCGTCACTTACATCTCCTCTTTTCTGACCCGGTGAAAGCTCCAGAAAAAAGGCATTAAAAGAATGATTCCCCTTGGTCTGACTATCACCGCAAAGTTTCTCATATTTAAAGCCTTTTCTCTGATAAATCTTTCGATCATCCCTTTTGATAATCTCAACCCGGGAATTGGTTTCATAGTCTTTAAAAAATTTATTCGGCGGCACACCATATACTTCTAAAATCTGTAACAGGGTATCTAGGGAAGGAGATATCCGGTTCCTTTCTATTTGCGATAACAAACTGGAACTGACACCGGCCTTTGCTGTAACTTCTTTGATTGTCAAGCGCCTTGACGTTCTGATAGCTCTGAGAAGGGCACCGAGTTTTGGTTTCATAGACCCGCCATTTCCTTAAGTATAATTAATTTAAATTTAATAATACTTAAATAAAAAGGATTGTCAATATCTTTTTAACTCGGAATTTTATCTGCTTGCGGTATCCTGCTGAATTTCAATTTTCCCCGGGATTGATATTCTGAAAGAAGCGTGTTCACCCTGGCAAAATTTTTAAGCTCAATTTCAATCGTGTGAACGATTTTATCTGTGTAGGTCGTATCTTTAATCTGAGTTAAATCATTTTTTATCTGATTGAGCAGGGTATCATTAAATTTATAAGAGACCTCAATAAGCAGGCTGACCGTCTGAACCAGTTTTTTAAGTTTTTTCAGCTCTATGGTATTTTCCACAGAAGCACCATAGGCATCCATCAATCCCCTTATCCCCAGTTTGACACCACCAAAATGCCGGGTCACAACGGCGGCAATATGGGTCATGTGATAGCTTTGCAACGTATTGAGCATGGGTTTCCCGGCAGTTCCCGAGGGTTCTCCGGCATCAGAACAATGAAAAATATCCCCTTTTTCTCCTAAAATATATGCCCAGCAGTTATGGGTAGCGGTTTTATTCTCTTTTGCAATTCGGGAAATAAAGTTTTTTGCTTTTTCAATGGACGCTACATATTCCAGGGTACACATAAAAATAGATCGTTTGATTTTTATGGTGGCTGTCCGTCGATGTTCAATTGAGTAAAAATAAGTTTCATCCGGCATGTCTTCATTCATACTCAACAATAAATATACCTCTTTTAAATCCGGGATTAATTTTTATCCAGAACCTGCCTCAACGCATAAGATAATTCTTTAATGGGAACGGGTTTTTTTAAAAATCCTTTGATAGCCGGAGATTCAAGCCTATGGTTGTCAATGGTATCGCCGAATCCCGTACAAAGGATGACCGGCACATCAGGCTTGATGTCATAGATTTTACCGGCAAGTTGATCCCCTGTTAAATCCGGCATGATCAAATCTGTCACAATGGCATCAAACATATCCGGGTGACTTCTAAAAACATTAAGGGCTTCCAGACTGTTGGTAAAACAGGTAACCGTATATCCCAGTTTTTCAAGCATCTGAGTTCCCATAACCCCTACTTTTTTGTTATCATCAACCAGAAGGATCCTTTCGGTTCCTGCCTGGATTGAGATATCTTCAATATCTGTCTGAATTAACATCTCTTTCAGATTGACCGGGTCACCATCCAGATATTTGTTTAGATACATGGGGAAATAAATATCAAAACAGGTCCCTTCCCCTTTACTGCTTTCAACTCTGATATATCCGTCATGACTTTCAACAATTCCATGCACAACAGAAAGGCCTATGCCTGATCCCTTACCCTCTTTTTTTGTGGAAAAATAAGGATCAAATATTTTATTGAAAATATCAGGATCAATTCCGGTTCCCGTATCCTTTATCGTCAGGCGGACATAATTTCGTATCTCAGCAGCCATTTTCGGGAAAATTTTTCCGAGATTTTTTTCCACTTTCAGGGATATGTCAAGGGTACCACCCCTTTCTTCCATTGCATGATATGCATTGGTTGCCAGATTCATAATAAGCTGATGAATTTGAACAGGATCTGCCAGGATAAGTCCGCAGGATTTATCAATAGTTTCAGTCACCTTTATCGTTGCCGGCAAGAATAATCGAACCAGTATTATGGACTCCCGAACAGCATCTTCGGCGCTTAAGAGATTGAATTCATGCTTTTTTTGTCTGCTGAACGTAAGAATCTGATTCACAAGCTCTTTTGCATGCTTCACACAATCCAGTATAACATCCAGATATTTTTTTCCGGGATCATTTTTTCCGACATCCATTAAAATCATTTCCGTATAACCCGATATCGGGGATAAAATATTATTAAAATCATGGGCGATGCCACCGGCAAGCGTTCCTATCGCTTCCATCTTCTGGGCCTGGAACAATTGTTTTTCAAGGCCTTTTCTCTGGGATATATCCATACCCATTGCACGAAGTTCAACAATTTTACCGGATGGGTCCTTAATGGCATCTACGGAAAGGCTGATCCAGATATGCTTTCCATTCTTCGGTTTCATTTGCAATTCCATATCTTTAACCGCTTCACCATTGGCAAGACTCTCCCAGATACCGACAGAGTTGCTGTTATCTTCCGGTTGTCCCCAAAAGAGAGTTACCGCATTCCGACCGATCAGATCATCCTTGTCATATCCGGACAGAAGCTCTGCTTTTTGGTTGCATTTTAATATATCCCCTTTAGGGTTCATTGAAATATAGCCGATGGGTGCATTTTCATAAAGATCGCGATAATTTTTTTCATTTGCAATTAACTCATGGGAAGCTTTGCGAAGATGTTTTTCTTTCCTCCATAACAGCTGAGCCCCCTTTTTTCCGGTGAGCTGTCCAAGATATGCCAGAGAAGAGAGTTCAACCAGTTTAATCAACACATCCAACCGCTGCATTAATGCTTCTTCTCTTACGAATGTTGATCCTTTTGTTTCAAGCAGGGCCACATTGGCGGTATTAATCACCAGGATACCGTAATCCGGAAGGTAAATATAAATAGAATTACTCGAATTAAAATGCTTGACAATGTCTGTGTTCACTTTGATAGCATCTTTGGGTTTTTTTAGATTTTTCCCGTCATAGCTGAAAAAAGGAATCTGCACATATTTTTCATTGCTTTTATGAATATACTTATCCGTATCCGGGCAGATGATAACGCTGATACCCTTTTTATAATAATCGGCACAATTTCGAAGTATATATGAAATAATGCCGTCATTGTCTCTAATGTCACCATTTTGATTTGTTTTAAAAAAAAATACAGGGCTTAATTTTCTGGCAGTGACGATATGGCTTCCAAACATTTTTAGAATCAGGCCCTTTATCCCTCTGCCATCAAATTTATCCATGATTCCCCGGTCCCACATGCTGGTGGACAAAAAATTAATTTTTGTCTGATTTGTACCATATAAAATACCGGTGTGCCTGGCTTCAAAAAGATCAAGAGATGCTTTTAAAAGCTTTTTTAAGGGATTTCCCCTTTTAAAAAGAAACTCTTTTTCAATCTGATCCATATTTATTTCTATTTTTGCCATAATCTCAATCTTTTATATAAAAAATGAAAATAAACCCAGGTACATTATTGATACCGATCAAATCAAAAAAACCGATACGGGTCAAGCAGAAAACTTTTCATGACAATACAAAACCTGAAAATTAGAAAGACTTCATCAACCGTCTTGAAAAATCATTCTTGAAAAGTTCTTTTTTATACAGTATCAATAAATAACAAAGGCTGATGAATAAAAAAATATATAAACGCTTATTATATCTAACCCGAAAAGAGTTAATCTATGAGAATCGTCACCCGACCCGATTTTGACGGAATTGTCTGTGCTGTACTGCTTTACCAGACTGAAAATATTGATACGGATATTTATTGGGTTGAACCCAGTGAAATTCAAATCGGGAAAGCCGGTATCCTGAAAGGTGATATCCTTGCAAATCTCCCCTATTCACCCAATTGTTCCCTCTGGTTTGACCACCATATCTCGAATAAACCCGAAGGAGATTTTAAAGGGGCATTTGATATTGCCCCTTCTGCTGCCAGAGTTGTATATACATACTATCAAGGCCTGGAAAAACTGGATCATCAATTTGATGACCTGATTTTTCATACCGATATCATTGACGCGGCTGACCTGAATCAGGACCAGGTAACCTATCCTGAAAAATATCCCTATCTTCTTTTATCCATGACCATCAGAAATCAGGGGTATAAAGATATCCCCTATTGGAATAAATTGGTTCAATTTTTAATGAAGACAACTATTGCGCATATTCTTAAAGATCCGGAAGTCAAGAAGCGATGCAACAGAGTAATTGAAGAAAACATCGCCTATAAAAAATATTTATTGCAGCATACCAAAATACATCACAACATATCCATTACCGATTTCAGATCCCTTGATACCGCACCCGGCGGCAACCGGTTCCTGACCTATTCACTCTTTCCGGAAAGTATTGCCAGTGTAAAAATCAGATTTGACGGGCCTGAACAAAAACAGGTATTACTCAGTATCGGTCACAGTATTTTTAACCGGCACTGCCATGTCAATATTGGAAACCTCCTGACCCGATTTGGGGGCGGCGGTCATGCCGGTGCCGGGGGCTGTTCATTGAAAGCAGAAATCGCCGATAATGCCATTGAACAGATTCTTGAAATCCTGTTTCAAAACAAAAAAGATCTTTAAAGTTTACTTTTATTCAAACAAATAGGCCGAAGGGATAAACTCCGGCCTATTTTAGATTTAATAAAACATAGGGTAGGGGATTATGATTTGAACCACCAACGTTCGGCATTTCTCATGCCATCCATAGCCATGTGTCCTGACATTGGTCCATGTGCCAGCTTACCTGAACTAGCTTCAACCATCTGGTTGTACATGGGAACAACAGTTCCGCCGTCATTTCTGCATATTTCCTGCATATCCTCGTACATCTTTCTGCGTTTATCTGTATCCAGTTCTGCTCTTGCGGCAACCAGCAACTTGTTAAAAGGAGCATTTTTCCAGTGGGTATCATTCCAAGGGGCTCCATCTGCGTATGCAACCGAGAACATCATGTCTTCAATGGGACGTCCGCCCCAATAACACATACACCACTCTTTTTTAATCCAGACATTGCTCCAGTATCCGTCATCCGGCTCTCGGACAACATTTATGTTGATGTCGGCTTTTTTTGCCTGTTCTTTGATGAGGACAGCGGCATCTACTGCTCCGGAAAATGCGGCATCTGCAGCATGCAGATTAAAAACATGGTCAAGCTTGCCCGCTTTTTTCATATAAAATTTGGCTTTTTCCGGATCATATTTTCTTTGCTCCAGATTTTTTGCATGATATTTATTTACGGGTGCAATGGGGTGGTCATTGCCAACTTGGCCATACCCCCGCAAAATTTGTTTCACTAGTGCCTCACGGTCAACAACAAGCTTTAAAGCCATGCGAACATTATTGTCATTATAAGGGCTTTTATCTACAAGCATTGGTATAGTGTAGTGTGCTGTTCCTGTTGTAGCTAAGACATTTATCCCGGGCACCTTTTTCATGAGATGTACTGTTTTTAGTTCAACGCGATCCATGTAGTTTATCTGGCCTGTCTTTAAAGCATTTGTTCTGGCATTGGTATCAACTATAGACAGGGTCTCAACTTCATCAAAGTGAGCTCTTCCCTCTTTCCAGTAATTAGGATTACGTTTTGCAAAAGCTCTGACACCCGGTTCCCATTTTTCCAGGATATAACCTCCGGTACCTACGCCCTTTTCCCATTCCGGGCCTTTAGTTCCAGCCGGACAAATGCCTAAGTGATAATCGCCCAGGATAAACGGAAAATCAGCACTGCCGCCGGAGAGTTCAAAAACAATTTCATATTTTCCGTCAGTTTTAATATTTTCAATGCTTTTTAAATATGCTTTAGCGGCGGATTTGGATTCTTCACCACGGTGATGGTTTATGGAAAAAATCACATCCTCTGCTGTCATTGTTTTGCCATTGTGAAATTCTATGCCCTTGCGCAGTTTAAACGTCCACACTTTTGCGTCCGGACTCGCGCCCCAAGACTCAGCCAGTTCAGGGATGACATTAAAATTATGGTCGATTTCTACAAGATTGTTTCTTATCTGCCAGTTGAGGTTCTGGTTCATGTTGGACGTCAGCGTTCCAGGGTCCATGGAATCAGTGGTTGACCCGCCAGT
>JAFCZY010000384.1 GCA_019314105.1 Deltaproteobacteria bacterium | reverse complement strand
CCCAGGTCAACAAAGGCACCTGACCGGGTTTTTAAATTTTCAAAAATGAGGTTAAGGGCGTTAGTAGAATTAATTTCTTCAAAACTATAGGTGTTTGTGATGACCTCAAGATCTGATTGACGTTCTACCAGAAAGGACTCGATCATATCACAATGATCTTCCACTATCCGCTTTAAACTTTTGACAGTGTTGTTTTCAAGTGTAGTGGTGAAAAAATAGAAACTAACCCCGATGGCCAATAAAAAGGGAATAAACGGGACGATTATCATATTGGTTAAAATAGATCGTTTGAGCTGCTTTTCTTTATCTTTACGTTTGCGATTGTTTTTTTCCATTATGCTCTCTTAAATTTTATGTTACGAATGACTTTTATACCGTCATTTAAAATACATTGAATATCCTAAAAGCAACTATGATGCCGTTTTGATCCTACGGTCCCCAAAAAAAGATAAGTGATTGAAATATAAAGATTTTTTTATTTTATGATTTGAACTGGTAAAAAATAATTTTAAATTGTGTCAGATATTTTTACAAGCTGAAAAGAATATCATAATGCTTTTATTGTCAATACTATATATAAAAAAATCTTGTATTTCCTTAAAAAAAGATTTATTGCGCTTTTAAGATTTCCATTCATATGAGAAGATATGAAAAATGAATTTTGAAAGGCTCGGGATTTATGAATAATAAAAGGAGATAAGCCATGTTAATCGGAATACCAAAAGAGATCATGCACAAGGAAAACAGGGTTGCAGCACTTCCGGAAACCATTGAAAAATTTAAAAAACTGGGCGTTGATGTGATCGTTGAAACAAAGGCCGGGGCCGGGGCATTTGCGGATGATGAAGCATACCGGAAAGCCGGCGCGCAGATTGCAGGAGATGCAGCCGAGGTTTTTGATAAAGCAGACGTTATTTTAAAAGTCAAAGAACCCATGTTTAATGAGCAGTTCAACAAGCACGAAATTGACATGATGAAAGAAGGCCAGATTCTTGTTACCTTTCTGCATCCGGCAACCCCTTCAAACCATGGAGATGTAAAAAGACTACAGGAAAAAAACATCACGGCATTCACAATGGACGGTATCCCCAGAATTTCAAAGGCTCAACGCATGGATCCGTTGACCTCCATGAGTGCCATCACCGGGTATAAAGCCATCATTATTGCGGCTGCTAATTTTCCAAAATTCATTCCCATGATCGGTACATCCATCGGCATGATAAAACCGGCCCATATTCTGGTCATCGGCACCGGTGTTGTCGGGCTTCAGGCCATTGCAACAGGAAAACGACTGGGGGGTATTGTCAAAGCAGTTGATATCCGACCGGCTGCAAAAGAAGAGGCTGCGAGCGTAGGCGCCAAGGTGGTGGATTTTGATGCACCCCCCGAACTGGTTGTTGGAGAAGGCGGATATGCCAAAGCACTTCCGGAAGAATGGCTTGAAAAAGAAAGACAGGCACTGGCTCCCATCGTTGCAGAATCTGATATCATTATTCTCAGCGCCCTTATACCGGGAGAAGTTGCCCAGCATGTGATCACAAAAGAAATGGTTGAATCAATGAAACCCGGTTCTGTTATTATTGATGTCTCCATTGACCAGGGCGGAAACTGCGAGATAACAGATCCGGGTAAAGAATTAATGCATAACGGTGTCTACATCTGCGGGATTAAAAACATCCCCGGGTCAGTGCCGGTTCATTCTTCGTGGCTGTATGCCAATAATCTGTATTATTTTGTTGAGAATCTGTTTAAAAACGGGGCAGCCGAATTTGACATGACCGATGAAATCATCAAAGGGGCGCTTGTTACGCACAAGGGCAAACTGTATCACGAAGGAACGCTCAAGGCCATGGGGCTGAATGATTAAAATTTTTCCAGGAGCAGATCGATGACAAATCTTTTATTGATGGCAGGGGTTTTCCTGTTTTCCTTTATTGTGGGGTATTTTCTGATTTCCAGAGTCCCCACATTGCTTCATACCCCCCTGATGTCCATGACAAATGCTATTTCTGCCGTCACCATATTAGGGGTGTTGATTCTTTTCTCGGTGGCATCAACCCGGACCGAACAGATCATAGGATCGGTGGCGTTTGTCATGGCCACTTTCAACCTTGTAGGGGGGTTTGCGATTACAGACAGGATGTTGAGGCTGTTTAAGAAAAAAGAAGCGGGGGTAGAGAATAATGACTGAAACATACTCTGGCATGACCCTGTTTCTGGATTTTTCTGTCATCGGCATCCTTATACTGGGCATCTGGCTGTTTCGCCGGCCCAACACTGCAAAACTGGGCAACCTTACCGCCGCCTTTGCTTTAACCTGTGCTGCCGGCCTGGTTCTTTATCGAAACGGCACCCAGTATCCCTATATTGTGCTGATATCTCTTGTGATCGGTTCTGCTGCCGGATATTGGATAGCAAAAAAAATCACCATGATTCAAATTCCCGCCATGGTTGCCTTTCAGAATGGTGCCGGAGGGCTTGCATCTTTTTTGATTTCTTTTGTCGAGCTGATGAGGGGATCTCAACACCTGGGGATGGCGAATGAATTTTTCGGTCTCTTAGGCCTAACTACAGGGGCGTTGACTTTCAGCGGATCCATGATCGCCGGCGGGAAACTGTCAAACACGCTTGGTCAGACCCCACGCATCCTTCCGAAACACACTTGGCTTGTCATGGTAAACCTTGCTGCCATTATCGCACTGATTATTGCAGCCCTGTCTGCGCCCATGGGCAGCCGGATATTCCTTTATATGACCATCATTTTCATGTCAATTCTATTTGGAATTATTTTTTCCATTCGTATTGGCGGAGCTGACATGCCGGTGTTAATTTCATTTTTAAATGCAACCACAGGACTGGCAGCTGCGTTTTGCGGCATGATTATCGAAAACAAGCTGTTGATTTCCTGCGGTGCCACTGTCGGTGCTTCAGGATCAATACTGACCTATGTCATGTGCCGGGCAATGAATCG
>JAFCZY010000383.1 GCA_019314105.1 Deltaproteobacteria bacterium | reverse complement strand
CAGGCACTATGACTGCCCCTGCCCTCTGGATGCCAAGATAGGCAACCACCCACTGGATGCAGTTGGGGATATATAAGAGGACCTTGTCTCCTTTTTGCACACCAAGATTTTTTAATCCGCCGGCAAACTGCTCGCTTAAGTTTCTCAGCTGTTTATAAGTAAAATGTTCGCCCAGATATAAAATGGCAGTGTTATCCGGATATTTTTCACTCATCAGGTCAAATCTTGTAAAGGAGAGTTCCTTTTCAAGCGGTATGATATTTTTCGTCATTTAGGATGACTCCTTTTTTTATGAAACACCAAAGTATGCAGACTTTACATCTGGATTATTCATGAGTTCCTCCCGTGTTCCTTCCATGACAGCCGCCCCGTTTTCAAGGATATAGGCATAATCTACAATGGGGAATACAGGTCGGGCATACTGCTCTGCTATGATTATGGAGATCTTTTTTTCCTTCTGGATGGCTTTGGTCGACTTGATCAGGGTGGCCTGCATCAAAGGACTTAACCCTAAAAGCGGCTCATCCAGCAAAAGGACCTTTGGCTGGGCCATCAATGCCCTTCCTATGGCCACCATCTGCTGCTCACCGCCGCTTAGAAATCCGCCCAGACGATTTTTAAGTTTCTGCAAAGCAGGGTATACTTCCATAACATACTCCAGGGTGTGTTTCGCCTGGGCCTTGGTGGCCAGATACCCGCCGATACGAAGGTTTTCAAGCACACTGCTCTCCTTGAATAACCGCCGTCTTTCAGGACAGAGAATAATTCCGGCCTTTGCCCGGAGGCTGGGTTTCAGGTCCATGATGTTCTGGTTCTGAAATATGACTTCCCCTCTCAAGGTAATTCGTTCTCCCCCTGCCATTAATTCTTTTTTCCGGATATCCAGCATGATTCCGGATAAGGAATACATGAGCGTGGATTTGCCGGCAGAGTTTGCTCCGAATATACCAACGATTTGGCTTTCATCACATTTAATGCTGATATTGTTCAGGGCGATCATGTTCTCGTAAAATACCATTAAATCGTGGGCTTCAAGCATATGTCATGACCTCCTCAACCTCTTCAGATCCAAAATAGGCTTCCTTGACCTTTTTATTTGCCATGACGTCTAAAGGTGTCCCTTCGATGAGTTTTTCGCCGAAATTCAGGACCATGACTCGGTTGGCCACCTGGAAAAGTTCCCTTAAGCGGTGCTCAATCATTACAATGGTAATCCCCTCGTCCTGGAGCCGTTCAATCAAGGGGACCATGGAAACAATCTCGCTCATGGAAAGCCCTGAAAACACTTCATCACAGATAATGATCTCAGGTTTGAGGGCAAGACATCTGGCAAGTTCCAGCCGCTTTAGGTAGCCTGTAGGCAGAGTGGACGTTTTTTTAAACGGGATATAAGAGTCCCTTTCAAACCCGATATCTTCTAGTATATCAATGGCAATCGTCTGCCTATTGCCAAGGTTTCCGCCACCTCGCCAGCCCCCTGTCCGCTTGGCTCTGGGTGAAAAAAGCGGGATTACAAGATTTTTATAGGCAGGCAGGCTGTAATATGGTCGCATGACCTGGAAGGTTCTTGTCACACCCATGTCGGCAATTTTGTGCGGTGGTCTGCCCGTGATATCTTTGCCTCTGAAAAAAACTTTGCCCGAGGTGGGCTTGATAAAGCCTGTAATACAATTAACAATAGTGGTCTTTCCTGACCCGTTGGGTCCGATAATGCCTAAAACATCTCCAGGGAAAACATCAAAACTGACATCCTTTAGTGCCTTGACACCACCGAACCTTTTGGAGAGCCCGTTCGTTTTTAGAATAGGATCTGTCATATTTGGGTCCACCTTTCAAATTGTTCATATTTTCTTTGTCCAAATTCCATGATACCCCCACTTTTGAAAAGGATGAATCCCACAAGGATGGATGCATAAAATACGATCCTTAATGTACCAAAATCCCTTAAAAGTTCTGAGACAGGAACCAGGATCAGGCATCCTAAAATAGGGCCCACAAGTGTTCCTGCTCCGCCGATGACCGTGGCGGCAATAGGCAGGATGGAAAAATCAAGGGCAAACTGGGAGATGCCTGACCACATATAGATATGGGTGAGACACGCCCCTGCCATACACCCCATGGCAGAGGCGATGAATACGGCCAGAGCCTTGTATCGGGTAATGTCTATACCCGAGGCCTTTACGGCCTGGTCATTGTCCATGATGGCCGTAAAGATCAGCCCCCGATCTGTTGTGACAAAACGCCGTAGGCCAAACAGGAAAATCAGCACCATGCCGATCACAAAATATTGCTCCGCAAAGGAGGAAGAAAAACTATCAATCCCCACCAGTCCGTCAGTACCCCCGAAAATGTCAAACGCTTCAATGACTCTTGCCATAAATAGATGATACATTAATGTTA
>JAFCZY010000382.1 GCA_019314105.1 Deltaproteobacteria bacterium | reverse complement strand
AAATCCGAAAAGTACCAGAGATAGAAGACAGATATTGACATAATAGTTGGACAGGTTTCCCCAGATGGCCGTGGTCATAAAAATAGAAAAAAGGATCAGGATGCCGCCCATGGTTGGTGTCCCCTGTTTGGTCATCTGAGATTGAGGCCCATCGGTCTGGGTAATTTGTCCGATCTGCAGTTGGGTAAGTTTTTTGATGAAAAAAGGCCCGAAAAGAAAACAGATCAAAAAAGCAGTTAACCCGCCATACATCGCCCTGAATGTAATATATCGAAATATATTCAAGAAGGTAAAATCAACATGATAGGGATATAAAAATTCGTACAGCATCTTATGCCACCGTTAATCGTTGTTGAAGGTTGTGTATGACGGTTTCCATGGCCATGCCTCTCGAACCTTTTACCAGAATCCAGGTATCGGAATCTGTGCTTTCCAATACCTTTTGAGCGATCTCATTTTTTGTACCGTGAAATATATTGTCTGCAGGAAAACCATTTTCAAGCGCACCTTCTATAGTGTGTTTAACCTGGTCGCCAAATACATATAATTTATAGATTCCCGAAAGGGCTGCTTTTTGCCCGATTTGCCGATGAAAGGAATCTGATTCTTTTCCCAGTTCCAGCATATCCCCGAGAACGGCGATACTGTTTTTGACGCCGCTGACAGCGTTTAGCGTATTTAAGGCCTGGGTGACGGAAGCAGGATTTGCATTGTAGGTGTCATCGATAAGGGTGATAGAATCCGAAAGTCGGTAAATATCCATCCTGCCGGATACAGGGGAAAAGGTGTTGATCCCTTTTTTGATACCGTCAGTACAGATTCCCGCGCTTGTGGCAGCAAGGATGGCAGCAAGGCAATTGTCCACCATAAAAAGGGCAGGGGAGTTGATGGAAAAAACAGTTTCTTGATCATTAACCCTTGCTGTAAATTCAACGGAAGTTGCAGAATTTTTAATTCTGGACGATTGAATATCCGAACCATTACTTGAACCAAAAAAGAGAAGGTGTTTAATATTTTTATTTTCTCTGACCTTTGCTTCAAGAATGTGCCGTCTCGGGTCATCACCGGGAAGTATGGCAATCCCGTTTTTCCGGATACCGTCAAAAATTTCAGCCTTTGCTTTTGCCACATTATCTATGCTGCCCAACCCTTCAAGGTGAACACCTGCCGTATTGGTCACCATGGCAATATCGGGAAGTGCTATCCGGCTGAGCCTTGATATTTCACCCGGATGGTTCATACCCATTTCCACGATGGCCCATTCATGGGCATAGGAAAGATTTAAAAGGGTTAACGGCAGTCCGATTTCATTATTCAAATTTCCCTGGGTAGCAAGGGTATGAAATTGGGTTTTAAAAATTTCTTCGGCAATTTTTCGTGTGCAATTTTTCGTGTAGTTGTCTTTCCGCTGGAGCCTGTAATGGCAAGCAGTTTAACATTTGATCGGAGTCTTTGATATCGGGCAAGTTCTCCTAAAGCAGTTAAGGTGTTCTCCGTTTCAAAAATAATCGGATTTTTCTGCTGGAATTCTTTTTTTGTCTTCTCATCAAGTGTATCAATAAACCCTTTTTGAGTAACAAATCCTTTTATCCCTTTATCAATAAGGGGTTTAATAAAGGTATGACCCTCAAAGTTTTCTCCGTTGAGGGAAAGAAAGATTTGGGTTTCAGTAGTTGCTCTTGAGTCTGTAGAGATCCCGGTAAAACGGTGATCCTTTCCAGGCGTTGAAAAAACAGGATCACAGCTTAACGCCTTTGTCAAATCGTCTATTTCCCACCCAATAGGGTTGAACCGGTTTGAAAATTCAATCGCTGCTGTCTTAAGTTCTTCTTTGTCATCAAAATAAATGGTGCCTGCATTGGTGATCTGGTAAGTTTCATGTCCCTTCCCGGCAGCAATAATAATATCACCGGGTTTTGAAATAAAAATTGCTTTTTTAAGGGCTTTTTTTCGGTCAACTTCAACCAGATAGCCTTTTTTAAAAGGGCTTAATAAAAGATCTTTTTCAGAAAATTTGTCAAATTCATCTATTCCTTCAAGGATATCATTTATGATGGAATCAGGATGTTCAGTTCTCGGATTATCAGAGGTCACAATAGCAATATTACTGTGTTCACAGGCAATCTGTCCCATTATCGGACGTTTTGAGCGATCCCTGTCGCCACCACACCCAAAGACTAAGATGATCCTTTTAGGGGCTCTTAGTTTTAAAGTGACCAAAATGGTTTCAAGTGCATCCGGTGTATGGGCATAATCGACAAACAAAAATCTATCAATGGGGGTATCAACTTTTTCAAGGCGGCCCGGAATAGTGCGGCAGTTCTCAATGCCTTTTTGAATTTGGTTGATGTCGATATTCAAAGCATGGGCAGCTCCTGTGGCACATAGGATATTTTCTAAATTAAACGTGCCGGTCAGTTGCGATGTTAAATTGAATGAACCATTGGGCAGGCAAATGGTTCCCGATAACCCGTGAATATCATCTGTGATATCTTTTGCAAAAATAGCGGCAGCATTGGTCGCAGCGATAGCGTTTGTTTTCTTTTTTGTACTGACACCAATCGTTTTATAAGCAAGAGAGTTTAAAAGAGTTTTCCCTTTCGGATCATCAATATTCAGGATGGCAGGGGCATTGTTTTTTCCGTTTGGCCCGAGAAACTGAGTGAAAAATCTTTTTTTACAATTAAAGTAGTCATCCATGCCCTTGTGATAATCCAGGTGATCCTGGCTCAGGTTTGTGAATACGCCCGCATCAAACTGGCAAAAATCCACTCTGTTAAGGTCAAGCCCGTGGGAAGAGACTTCCATGATGACATGGGTAACACCGGCGTTTTTCATGTCATAAAGGGCCCTTTGAAGATCAATGGAATCAGGTGTTGTCACAGGGTTGTCGAAAATTTGATGATTATATCGGATATTGATGGTTCCGATAACACCGGTTGAAAATCCGCACGTTTTGAAAATACTTTCCAGCAGCCATGTGGTTGTGGTTTTGCCATTGGTCCCGGTGATGCCGATAAGGGTCAGATCTTTTGAAGGATTGTCATAAAAATTGGCTGCAATGGAAGCCATGGAAAGCCTTGAGTTTTCAACCAGAATGATGCTATCCAAATCCGTTGGATTGTTTTGAGCAATGACTGCGGTTGCCCCGTTTTGGAAGGCCTGTTCAATATAATCGTGACCGTCAGCCATCAGTCCCTTAACAGCAATAAACAATCCTCCCGGCTTGACATCTCTGGAGTTTGAAGCAATAGAGGAAATATCCGGATCATGGGTCATCCCTGTCGTTGGATAATTTTTGACCGGACAATCTTTTATCAGATCAGACAGCTTCAATTTTTTTCTCCGGTTGGTAATTGGGCAATCATTATTTTATTTTTTTCAGGGGGTATATTTAAATAATTAAAGGATTCAGTCATAATGGTTTTAAAGGCGGGAGCTGCCACATCTCCACCATAATATTGTTTTCTGGGCTCATCTACCACTACAAGAATGGCAAGTTTTGGATTCTCCTCCGGTGCAAATCCGGCAAAAATCGAAATGTAGTTATTTTTTGAATAGCCCCTTTGGTTTTTTAAGGCTTTTTGTGCGGTTCCTGTTTTGCCGCAAACCGTATATCCGTCCATAGCGGCTTTTGTGCCGGTGCCTTCTTCTGCTACGACAAGGCCCATCATTTTTTTAACCTGTTGAGCACTTTTTGAGGAGATGACTCGCCGGATTGTTTCAGGATGATAGACTTTTAAGTCTTCTCCTTTATTGGATATAATTTTTTTTATCAGCAGGGGT
>JAFCZY010000381.1 GCA_019314105.1 Deltaproteobacteria bacterium | reverse complement strand
TTGACCAGTTCAATTTTCGACTGACGCGCAAACACCAGAAGATTACTGACAATACGGCTGATCCGCCGTGTTTCAGTTTCCATCAGTTCCAGGTATTGTAAAAAAACATCTATCATTTTTTGATCAATAGTGTCTTCTTTTAATATCCGTTTGCTGAGCATTACAAGATTTAATATACCGGCAACAGGATTGTTGATTTCATGAACAACAGACGAGGATAATTTACCCAAAGAGGCCATTTTGTCCTGGTGAAGAAGCCTTTCATGGGTTTCTTTCAACTGGCGGGTTCTTTCCTCAACCATTTTAACAAGAGAGTCTTCATCCAGTTTACGCTGGGTAATATCCCGACTGATTTCAATGAATTTAGCAATCTTTCCCTTTTTTTCCCAGATGGGGAATATGGTCAACTCCGTGTACCGGGGGTTGTTATTGCTGTCCAGTCTTGTCAACTCAACCTGGCAACGTCTTTTGTTCTTGATGACTTCTTCAAGGGGGCATATATTGTGACAATTGCTGGGTTTTCTTTTATCCTCTTTTAGCACTTCAAAACATTTGCGACCGATGACATCCTCTCTGGAACATCTCATATGTTTTAAAAACGCCGCATTTGTTTCCAGGATCTCCCTTTCCGGGGATATGATTAATACAAAATCTTTGATACCACTGAGAATGGTTTGTAACTCTTTTTGAGGCATTTTTACAATCACATCCTTTTAAAAAAAGTTCTAAGCAATCGAAAATATGATTAATTTCTACCATGGGATGAATTATGAAAGCAAGGTGTTGGAAAAAAATAAGGTGTTGGAAAATTAGAATCGTGTGTTGGAAAATTCAACAGATTTGAAGATACCTGCTGATAAGTCAATTTCATCGCCTTGACTCACAAGGAGTATTATGAGCTGTGGTAAAATTCTACAATTTAAATTCCCATACTCTGCAGCATCCATCCTGCCATCGAATCTCAAATCCCGCAACTTGCGCGGGTATCAATATTATATTTCTCCTTTTCCCCGATCTGGTATCCGTTTTGCTCTTATAAAAGTTGGCAAAAGGAAAAAACAATAATTCATAAAAAGGAGAAAAGACAATGACACAATTAATGAGAACCAAAAAATCCGAAAACATCTGGAAAGCCAAAAAAGATAAAAATGAGCATCCCTGCATCTGGATGCAGGCAGGCGTTGCAAAGAAAAAAAACTGCAATAATTTTTATGACTGCACCCATTGCAAGTATGATGATTCCATGGCCAAAATGGCAAAGGCCGGCAAACACATCTCCTGGCAGGAGGCGATGAGAAACAGAGACAGCAAAGATAGAACCTGCAGGCATGCGCTGACCTGTAGGACCGAAAACAGGATCTGCCCCATGAACTACAATTGTCAGCGCTGTGATTTTGATCAGTATTTTGAAGACACCCTTTCCCCGAAAACCGGTCATTCCATGGTGGTTATGAAAGATGTCAAAGGCTTTGATATTGCCGACGGATATTATTTTCACAACGGTCATACATGGGCCAGCATCGACAGCGGCGGCTTTATCCGTATCGGGCTTGATGACTTCTCCTTCAAGGTGCTGGGCGGTCCGGACGCCTTTGATCTGCCTTTGACCGGCCAGGAACTGAACAAAGACAAAAAGGGCTGGGGCTTGAAAAGAAAAGAAAATCTGGCCGATATTCTCTCCCCTGTAAATGGGGTCATCACCGAGGTTAACAACACTATCAGGAAATCGCCGGATCTTTCAAAAAACGATCCTTATGGCGATGGATGGCTCTTTACCATTCATAACTCCGATATAAAGGGAGCCGTAAAAAATCTTATGGCCGACAACGACAGCATAGAATGGCTGGGAGAGGAAGTGACCACCCTTGAAAATATGATTGAAAAAGTAACAGGTCCTTTAAGCGCAGACGGCGGTCTGTTAAAGGCAGATGTCTACGGAAACCTGCCGACCCTTGGCTGGTACAACCTGACCCGCACCTTTTTTAAAACTTAAAGATAAGGATGCAACAAATGGAAACAAGATTAAAAGAAAAAACGCCTGCCTGTCTCTGGATGCAGGCAGGAGTGGTAAAGAAAAAAATATGTATAAAGGATTTTTTGTGTACAACCTGTAGATTTGAACGGGCGTTGAGAAAAACTTGTCATGAAAATGAAGATCTTCAAAAGCCTATAATTGTATTGATTGTGAATTTGATCAATACTTCCATGATCAGTTTAAAGTATATACGGTCTTAAAACCTGTAGAGTTTAATGATATCAGTGGGGTATCCCTGCCTGTAGGATATTATCTGCATTCAGGACATACATGGGTGAAAATAGAAGACCGCAACACTGTTCGTATCGGGATTGATGACTTTGCTTCAAGGGTTCTGGGAAAATTTACCGCCATAAAAACTCCTCTGATGGGCAAACAGGTTTTCCAAGGGGAAAATGCCATTCATATATCCAGAAATGAACATAAGGCATCATTTTTATCCCCTGTCAGTGGAGTGATCACCGAAGTCAATTCACAGGTGAATCAAAACCCGGGTCTGATCAATCATGATCCGTATATAGACGGATGGGTATTAAATCTTTATACAATTAATGTTTATGGATTCAAATAAATTATTCATGAATAAAGAAGTCGACAGGCTGTATGCCTTTTTAGAAGAAGAGACGCAACTTGCGGCAGCCGACGGTGGAAGACTGGGGTCCGATCTTTTCGGGAACCTGCCCGGTCTTTCCTGGGATAGGCTCTTAAAGCTTTTTATCTGCCAAGATCCCTGATGCTGTCGGCCAGAAAAATTTTGCAATACCGACAAAACCGGCTTGATTTCCTGTCAACATCCTCAAGCCTTCTGCAATAACAATAATGCATAAGGCACCTTTCATCTTCACAGTGCCGAAGATCAAAGGTATGCCCGAGTTCATGGATGGCTTCCTTTACAATCCGTTTGCACCCCTTGTTAACAATCTCGACTTCAAGGTCGGCAATCAGCCTGGCAATCGATACGATGCAGGCTTTCCCCCCAAGCTGGGCCTCACCATAAACATGGGTGAGAATAGGGATAAAAAGGTCTTCCTTGGTCACGGCAATAATCTTGATGCAATCATTTGGTGCATTTTTCGCAAGCTTTTCAAGAATTTTTGTTGAATGATACTGGTTTCGGTCTGCATCATATGCAAAAAAAATATCGTCTAAAATCTTCTCCACCCTGGTGCTGAACTCGAAAAAATCCCCTACATCCGTTGCAATGATATCACTCATCCAGGACGGGATATCCCCAATGGGCGAAACAATAATGCTACCCATATTATTCATTTGCCAATGCTGTGACCATAGCTATTTGTCACGATGATCTGTCAGGCCATATCGTTTAATCTTATTATACAGGGTTGATCTGTCAATACCAAGGATGGCAGAACTCTTGGTAATATTCCAACTGGTTTCATCCAAAATTTTGGTAATATGCTGTTTTTCCACATCAGTCAGTGAGAAATACTTTTTTTTCAATTCGTTTTCCAGCGTCTTTTTTACAGACCAACACCGCTCTTTCAATGGCATTGGAAAGTTCCCTTACATTTCCGGGCCATTCATACAGCATGAGTTCATCCATGGCATCCCTGCTGATTCTTTCCACCCCCCTGTTAATTTCCTGGGTGGTCTTCATCAAAAAATGCTCCGCCAGCAAGGGAATGTCTTCTTTTCGTTCCCGTAACGTCGGCATGGTAAAAGTAATGACATTCAGGCGATAATACAGGTCTTCTCTGAATGTTCGATTTTTAATGGCCTGTTCCAGGCTCGCATTGGTCGCCGCAATCACCCTGAAATTGGCCGAAATTGGCTGGGTACCCCCAACCTTGTAAAATATTTTATCTTCCAGAACCTGAAGAAGATCAATCTGCATCCGCATGCTGATCTCACCGATTTCATCCAGAAACAATGTCCCGCCGCCGGCAAGTTCCAGACGGCCTTTCCGGGTTTCTTTGGCATCGGTAAAAGCCCCTTTTTGATGACCGAAGAGTTCGCTTTCCATGATATGTTTTGGAATTGACCCGCAATTTACACTGACAAACGGGCCGTTGGAAACCCTGCTGTTGGAATGAATGGCCTTTGCAGCAAGGCCTTTTCCCGTTCCGGTCTCACCCGTGATCAGAACCGTGGTGTCCGTGTCCTTGACATCTTCTATCAGGTTGAAAATTTCCTGCATGGGCTGAGACTGACCGATCATGCTTTCAAACCGGGTTCTTTGCTCGTACTCGTCCTTTAAAAACAGATTCTCTTTTATTCTGGCCCTGTGATCAATCAATTTCTGGATGAGCACCCCCAGTTCATCCGGATCAAATGGCTTGAGAAGATAATCAAAGGCATGGGATTTCATGGCCTGGACTGCCGAAGGGATGGAGCCGAATGCCGTGATCATGATCACGTCAATATCAGGATAGTCTTCCTTTACATGTGTAAGAACGTCCATTCCACTGATGCCATCCATCTGAATATCCAGTAAAAGGATATCAAAGCTATTAATTTTCAATGTTTCAAGGGCTTCTTCACCACTGGACACGCTTTGTACATAATATCCGTCTCTTCTCAGCCAGTCGGTAAGGGACTCACGAATAATCAACTCATCGTCAACCACTAGAATTCTTGTTTGTTCCATCCTGAGTCCCCTTCTTTGCTGATGCGATTCGAAGATAAAGACAAATTTTAAAGAAAGTATATAAATATTAATGACTTGTTGTCAAACAAAGTTTCTCACCTGCTTGTTCATTAAACAATAGAACTTGCGAATTTTACAAATTGATTGAAGTAATAAAATATAAGCAGTAGTCTGTGTTTATAACTGAAAATTTAAGGAATGATGTATGACAAAACGATTAATTGTGGGGATTTCTGGAGCAAGTGGTGTTATTTATGGTATCAGGATGCTTGAAGTCCTTAAAAACCGTGGCATCGAAACCCATCTGATTATTTCAGACGCGGGAAAACTTAATATCAGGATAGAAACCGATTATGATGTGGATGAAGTCCTTTCTATGGCAGACGTCACCTATACCAACAAAGATATTGCTGCATCTGTTGCCAGCGGCTCATTTTTGACCATGGGGATGGTGGTGGCACCCTGTACGGTTAAGACACTGTCCGGAATTGCAAATTCTTATAACGAGAATCTGTTGATCCGGGCGGCAGATGTTCAATTGAAAGAAAAACGAAAGTTGGCGCTGATGTTCAGGGAAACCCCTTTGCATAAAGGGCATTTAAGGCTTTTAACCCAGGCCGCTGATATGGGGGCACATATTATCCCGCCGGTTCCGGCATTCTATCATCATCCCAAAACAATAGATGATATTATTAATCAGTCCGTTGGTAAGGTGTTGGATTATATCGGGATAGAGCATGATTTGTTTAAACGATGGGATAATTCAGAGATGAACAAGCGGTTAAAAAAATCTAAAATGTCTAAAGAGCAATTGGTCGCTTTAAAATAAACTTTGATCAAAAATTTAAAATAGTATAATAAATTAGCTATAAATTAGTTTTATTGTAAATAAATTAAATTTTGAAG
>JAFCZY010000060.1 GCA_019314105.1 Deltaproteobacteria bacterium | reverse complement strand
GGATGAGATCATTATTTCCGATCCGCATTATGCCTGTTATGCCAATTTCATTAATTATGTTCAAGGGGTTCCGGTGACGGTGCAGGTCCTGGAAGAGGAAGGGTTTGTTTATACCCCGGAAGCGATAAGAGAGAAGATAACGTCTAAAACAAAAGCGATTTTTATTAATTCTCCTTCTAATCCAACGGGAAATGTTATTCCAGAGAAAAGAATGCAGCAGATTGCGGATATTGCAGAAGCCAACAACCTGTATGTGATTTCAGATGAAATTTACCACGGGCTTGTTTATGAAGGAAAAGAACATTCAATCTTTGAGTTTACAGATAACGCCTTTGTGTTGAACGGGTTTTCAAAACTTTTTGCTATGACCGGCCTGCGTCTTGGATATCTAATAGCGCCACCTGAATTTGTCCGGGCATTACAGATTCTTCAGCAGAATTTTTTCATCTGCGCTAATTCTGTGGCTCAGTTAGCAGGTGCGGCAGCCTTGAAAGATGCTTATAAAGAAACCCGGGCCATGAAAGAGACATACAATAAGCGCCGCATCTATGTTATTGAGAGATTAAGGAAAATGGGGCTTGGAATTACGGTGGAACCCACCGGCGCATTTTATGTGTTTGCCAATGTAAAACATATCTCAAATGATTCATATGCCCTGGCCTTTGATATTCTGGAAAAAGCCCATGTCGGGGTTACTCCAGGGATTGATTTTGGGGAAAACGGGGAAGGCTATTTACGATTTTCCTATGCAAATTCCATGGAAAATTTGAAAATTGGTTTAGATCGTATAGAAGGATATTTAAAAAATTTATCATGATAATGAAAACCGTTGAATTTGTTAAAAGTGCTGTTAAGCCTTCCCAATATCCGGAATATGATTTTCCGGAGATTGCTTTTGCGGGCCGATCCAATGTAGGCAAATCCTCTTTGATCAACACATTGATCCAGAGACGGGATATGGTGAAAACAAGTTCAAAACCGGGATGTACCCAGCTCATTAATTTTTTTCTGGTTAATGAAACGCTTTCTTTTGTGGATCTTCCAGGATATGGCTATGCGAAAGTATCAAAAAAAATCAGGGCGCAATGGCAGCCCATGGTCAATTTGTATCTTTCTCACCGGCAAAATCTTTTGGGGTTGATTTTACTGATTGATATTCGAAGGGATCCTGGAAAAGAAGAATCTGATATGGTTGAATGGCTGGAATCTCATGAAATGCCGTATTTGGTAATTTTAACAAAATCTGATAAACTGTCAAAAACAAAGCAGCAGAAGAGGCTTTTATCTATTTGTTCCCAATTAAATCGGGAGAAGAACAGCGTGATTCTTTTTTCTACCAAAACAAAAAAGGGAAGAGATACAATCTTAGAAGAAATTGAGAATTTAATAGACTGGCATAATGAATAAAAAAAATGAAAACACTATCCGATCAGGATTTGTCGGCATTATTGGTGCGCCCAATGCAGGAAAGTCCACCTTGCTCAATCAGGTGCTGGGTCAGAAAATTTCCATTACATCCAAAAAACCTCAGACAACCCGGGACAGGATTCTTGGTATTGTGAACAGTCCGTCATCCCAGATTGTTTTCGTTGATACACCGGGGATCCATAAGAGTACCACTCTGTTGAACAAAAGAATTGTCAGCCAGGCCATGCTGGCCTTAGAAGATGTGGATGTGATTCTGTTTATGGTGGATGTTGCTGCGAGGAATTATTCAGCAGAAAAATTGATCATATCGCAATTAAAAAAAATACCAAAGCCCGTTTTCCTTGCGTTGAATAAGATTGATTTGGTTAAAAAAGCAGAGATCTATACGCTGGTTGAGGAATTTCAAAATTTGCATGACTTTAAAGCCATTATTCCAATTTCAGCTAAACATAATACCCAGGTCAAAAATATACTTGAAGAAGTTGAACAATCGTTAGCGGTCGGTCCCAGACTGTTTCCCGAAGAGACATTTACCGATGTGTCTGAAAAATTTATGGTCAAAGAGATTATCAGAGAAAAAGTATTTCGGTTAACCGGGATGGAGATCCCTTATTCAAGCGCAGTGACTGTGGATTCTTTTGCAGTAGAAAAAAAGTTGATTGTCATCCATGCCAGCATCCATGTCATCAGGGATTCTCAAAAGGGTATTATCATCGGGAAAAAAGGGTCTATGTTATCAAAAATAGGGACCACGGCAAGAAAAGACATTGAACAAATGACCGGGCAAAAAGTGCTGCTAAAATTATTTGTAAAAGTGACAAAAAACTGGATTGATAATGGAAGAATATTAGATGAATTCGGTTACTAACGCCATGGAGCAGTTTTTTACTTTTACAGACGAAGCCTTCTTAAAAAAAGAACGGGATAAGGCAAGAAAACTACGATCCACTCAATGGTGGAAGCGGAAACGCGCTTTGGGAATTTGTCATTATTGTAAAAATAATTTTTTACCCGGAGAACTGACCATGGATCATGTCATCCCCCTGGCCAGGGGAGGGAAATCGGAAAAATTTAATCTTGTGACATGCTGTAAAGACTGTAATACGAAAAAAAAACAGCTTTTTCCTTCGGAATGGGAAGAATATATGACTTCCATAAAAAAATAAACAGCGGGGGAAAGTATTTTCCTGTCCGCTGTTCTTTTTGAAATTTAAAATAAATTTATTTTTTATTGCAAAGTCTGTGAATGGTTTGTGCATGCCATTCTCCACGGCCGGAGAATGTGGGTTGTCCCAGTTCAACCAAACGGCTGGCAACCTGATCAAATGTCGCACCCTCAGATCTCATCGTGTGGATGATATTCATAACCGTTTTACGGTTGAGAAGTTTTGGATCGGTTGAGGCAGTTTTTTTAGTCTTTTTTGCCACGACTTTTTTTCTTTTCCGAATGATTGATTTTTTAGGTTCAATATTCTTAACAGGCATTTCAACGGGCGTCTCAACTGGTTCAGCAATATCAAGTTTCGATTTTTGTGAGGTTACATAATGGTGCTCAAACGTTTTTTCAGGGGCGCTATCTTTTTGATATATGGGTTCCTTTTCGGGAGCGAGGTTTAGATGATCTACAATTTTCTCAATGGCGATAGCTTGGCGTTCCAGCATGTCCACGGTTCTTTCCTGGGCAGTTATCATATATTCCTGATTTTTTGCCATGGTTTCACAATGGTTGCTTAAATTTTCAATGGCTTCCGCTAATATGGATATGGCTGAAGTATCCTCCATTGAGAACTGATTCCCATTTTGTTGTGAGGCAGGGGGCTTTTTCATGTGCTGCTGGTTTCTGGTGTTCTGGTATGCGTTATAAGAATGAAACCTGGGGGTACTGGTATAATGATAGGAATTATCAAAGTTTTTGCGCGTCTTGGGCGTGCGCGGTTTTTCAGTCTGACCATTTCGCAGGCTTTGTAAAAAATCGTTCATTTCGTTCATGCCCTCCTTGGACTATTTAAAAATATCAAAAAATGGCGCTACCAAATTTGATGAAAAGTACTTAAATTTTTCAAACGCATTGATTTTTAAAGAAAGGTTACAATTTCTTTAAATATTAGCACATATTAGAAGCATGTATTTATCCTTTTTTTCAAACCGTTTGTCAAGTTTTTTTTAATACCCTTTCCCAAATGGTGGCAAAGGTGTTCTGTTCGTTGTTTTAATTGTTTGAAACATCATTTTCTTTGTGATAAAATTTATTATTTATGAAAGTTTATCCTTAATGTAAGGACAATTGAAACATGATTGAAAACAAAACGTATAAGACCAATTACAGAATTGAAGATCCAAGTATTGTAAAAACTGACATTTTGCAGCCGATAGAATACGCATATAAGTCCCGACGAAGCATTGACATCATTATAAAACAGCCGGAATATACATCGGTATGTCCCATGACAGGCCTGCCGGATAACGGTTGTATCACGATAAGATACAGACCGGATGAGTGTATTGTAGAGCTGAAGTCGTTAAAATATTATTTATTGCAATTTAGAAATGTCGGTATGTTTTATGAACATGTGGTCAACAAGATTCTGGATGATCTGGTTTGTGTTTTAAAGCCCTTAAGAATGGAAGTAACCGGTGAGTTTACCCCCAGGGGGGGAGTCAGTTCCATCGCAACAGCTGTTTATGAAAAAGAATAAAAGCTTACACTATACCGGTTTCAAATTCTTTAATGAGTGTCAATACATGATGCTTTGAATTGATACAGGATAGATTTTTTCTGAATGTAGAACATCCCGGGATTCCTTTAATAAACCATGAAAGCCTGCCTCGGAGCATTTTGCAGGCAGGCTTTTCTCCAAAATAAGCCACATACATCTCGGTCAGCCGTTCCATTGTTCTGAAGATGTCGTAATTTGAAGGGGGTTTATAAGATCCGGTAACAAGAAAATCGTCAATCTGGGACAGGAGAAACGGATTTTTCATGGCAGCTCGCCCAACCATAACCGCATCGCATCCGGTCTGCGCAATCATTTTTTGGGCATCTTCAACACGATTAATATCGCCATTGCCAATAACAGGAATAGACAATTGCTGCTTTAATTTTTTTATTAATTTCCAGTTTGCCTTGCCTTTAAATCCCTGGCTTGCAGTTCTGGGGTGTATAATTATGGCATCAACTCCTGCATCCTGTGCAATTTTTGTAATTTCAAATGCCTGTTGTCCTGAATGATCCCAGCCCGATCTGATTTTTATTGTCAATGGCAGATCAATTTCTTTACGAATGGCTGTCAGGATTGTTTTACTGAGTTCGGGATCTTTCATCAATGCAACTCCGGCCCCCTGTTTTACGACTTTTTTCACACTGCAACCAAAATTTATATCAATAATGTCGGCAATGTTCAGGTCCTGTATAACTTTTGCCCCTTTTGCCATGGTGTCTGGATCAGAACCGAATAATTGGACAGACAAGGGCTGTTCTTCTTTTTTAGACGATAAAAGATCCAGAGTTTTTTTTGAATTATAAAAAATACCTTTGGCACTGACCATTTCAGAACAGACAACACCACAACCGCATTCTTTTACAAGCAATCGAAACGGCAGGTTGGTAACCCCTGCAAGGGGTGCTAAAAAAGTTTTTCCGTTTATAGACAGGTCTTTAATTTTCATTTCTGTTTGAGGCAGATAAAATTTTATCCGGATTCCGGCTCATGATTTTTTTTTAAGTCGGAAAAAGAGATGATCTTGGCGGGTTCCTTTTTCCCGGAGTCAGTATTTTTTTTGGTATTTTGATCGGAAGAATTATCTGGCTTTGATAACGGCAGATCTTCAACAGGGCTTTCAACCGTTTCCAGTTTCATTTTTTTACCATTCATATGAAACTCCTGGCCATTAATGTAATCATCTTTTAACGTCCAGGTGACAACCTGCAAAGGGATTTGGAGCAGTAGTAATTTGATGTGATACCAGTCTTTTTTTGCATCCGGTAGGATATTTTCCACCCTTGCAAAAGAGATGGGCGTATCTTCAAGATATATTAAGATAACTTCATTAACAGCAGCCACAGCTCTCCCATCTATTTTTATTTTTCTTGTCAATTGGCTTCATATAACATAATCTTTCCATTACTACAAAGAATGGATGAAAATATGCTCCCTGTTGATAAAAAAAAATGGAAAATTTTTTTCCTTGTTGCCACTTCAATTTTTATGTCAACTCTGGATTCCAGTATCGTCAATATAGCCCTGCCGTATATGATGCAGGACTTGCAAACAGATTTGCAAACCATTCAATGGGTGGTCTTAATTTATCTTGTGACGGTTTCTTCTTTGCTTTTAACCTTTGGCAGATTTTCGGATATTAAAGGCAGAGCACCGGTTTATATCCTGGGGTTTACCCTGTTTGTGGCCGGTTCTCTATTATGTGGTATGGCCCGAACCCCTCAACTTTTAATTGTTTCCAGGGTTGTTCAGGGGTTTGGGGCTTCTATGCTGATGGCCTGTTCGCCTGCCCTGATTGTAGATGTCTTCCCTGTTCAGGAGCGGGGGAAAGTACTGGGCATGATGGGGGCGGTGGTTGCTGCAGGGCTTACAACCGGTCCGGCCGTTGGCGGAATTATTCTTGAATATTTTTCCTGGCGGTTTATTTTTTATATCAATATTCCCATTGGAATCGCTGCTGTCATTGGCGGTATGTTCGTTTTAAAAGGAATCCCCACAGCTCGGGGAAGTAATGAACCCATGGATAAAACAGGAAGTGTTTTATTGATCCTTATCATATCAAGTCTGATTATTTTTTTGACACAATTGTCCCGGTGGGGGATAGCTTCGATTCCGTCCCTCTCATTTGCAGGCCTTTGCATTCTGGCAAGTATCGGTTTCGTGGCAAATGAGGCAAGATCGGACTACCCCTTGTTTGATATGGAACTTTTGAAAATAAAATTATTTATCTTTCCTGTAATTTCTTCGGCTATTTTATTTGCGGCTCTTTTTGTTATTGTTTTTATGATGCCGTTTTATCTGACATATCCCTGTGGTTTTTCCGCATCAAAAACAGGTTCGATCATGATTGTTCTTTTTTTATTCCTTTTGTTTGTCAGTCCCGTGTCAGGGATGCTGTATAATACCTTTGGTTCAAGGTGGTTGTGCGTGATTGGGATGAGTATCCTGGCAGTGTCTCTGATTTCATTAATGCAGATTCATCCGTCCATGGGAGTTTTATCAATTCTGTGGCGGATTGCCCTTGCAGGAATCGGAACAGCGCTTTTTGTGTCTCCCAATAATACGGCTATTCTGAGTTGTGTGCCATTGTCAAGACGCGGGATCGCCTCCGGGGCTGTTGCGACGTCCAGGAATCTCGGGATGGTGATCGGAGTTGCCTTGGCCGGATTGATTTTTACCAGGTCTTTTTCAACACTTACAAATGGCTCAAGCCTTGAAAATTATTTGGTAGAAATGGAGCCTTTTTTTATGATTAGTTTTAAGCGAACAATGCTGATGGGCGCTATTCTTTCAGTTTTTGGGATAGGGGTAACCTTTGCCAGGGGCAAAGAACGCTGAAGAAAGAAGAGCGCCGTTATTTATTTTTCTACAAATGGAACGATAAAGACCGGAACATTGGATCGTTTCAATACTTTTCGGACCACATGGTCCCCCATGGCTTCTGCCAGAAGGCCCTGTTGTTTACACCCCATAACGATCAAGTTGCAGCCTTCTTCTTTAACGGTTGATACAATTTCATCTGCAATGGAAGTGCTTTCAGACACCAGAATTTTTGAAATCAGGGAATTATTTTCAGCGGCTTCTTTATTCTGTTCAGCACCTTCAAAAAAACCGGCAATGGCCTGACGGATTTTCAGGGCATCAATATTTTTTCCTATCAGGATGTCTCTTGCCCCGTCTTTATGCCTGGATTTTAAGTTTTGATATAATTGTTCGCCAAATGCCATGCGGATTCGTTTTTCAGCGTGCTGCGTTTCTTCCATTACATGAAGAACGATAATATTGGCATTATTACAGATGGCCAAAGTAGCAGCATGCTCAAAAACCTGTTTCATATCGGTGGAAAGATCAGATGCAAAAAGGATATTTTTTGTCGGTTGAACCATTTTTATTACTCCTGTTTTTTTATTTAAGTACCGGTTATTTTAACATTTCAATCAATTCAAGTCCAGCATTAAAAAAGCATCCCACCCTGTTCTGGTATTCAGTGATAGAGTTAGTTTTCAGTATATTTTTCAATAGTTTTTTGCTCTGTTTAAAAGACGGGCCAAGATAGCTCCAGAATCCTTTCATTCGTCCGGTTAAATGAGCTGGACCGGAGAATATTTTTTGATAGTTGTCAAAAAGATCATCATGAAACTCTTTTAATCGGCCTATTTTATTTTTATTCACAATAATTTTTTTTATATCTTCTGCAAGGAACGGATTGGAAAGAAGTCCCCGGCCAATCATGAACCGTCTGACATGGGGGAATTTTTTTTGAATGGTATGAAAGGAACTTAAATTTATTATATCACCGTTATAAGTGAGCGGGTGCCGGCTGCAAAGAAGCGCTTTTTCAAATGCATCATGATCCGATGTCCCCTCATACATCTGTAACCCGGTTCTAGAGTGGAGAATAATTTCATCTAAGGGATATTTATTTAAAACAGGCAAGACTTTGAAAATTTCATCTTTTGATTTTCTACCTAATCTTAATTTTATAGAAAGTGTATTTGAAATTTTGGGTATCACGGTATTCAGAAAGGCATCAATCTCCTCAGGATACAGTAAAAGC
>JAFCZY010000380.1 GCA_019314105.1 Deltaproteobacteria bacterium | reverse complement strand
TCGCCATGATTATTGGAATAGATGTTGGCGGCACACACACAGATGCTGTTCTTTTAAGAAATAACGGTATTGAAAAAAAAATTAAGGTGCCCACAGATTCTGCAGATCTTTTCAATACAATTCTCTCCGGCTTTACCCGGCTTCTGGATAATATTGATCCAAAAGAAGCGGGTCCCGGAATTGACCCTGCTGCTTTCAGAACCGGTGAGCACTATTATTGTGTTTCAGGCTCTATCAATCACCGGGGAAGAGAAAAAGCACCGGTAAACACGATGGAAATCGAAGATATTGCCAAAAAAATGAAAAAAGCCGGCATTGAATATGTAGGTGTTGTCGGCAAATTCTGTGTTCGAAATCCCAGCCACGAAATACTGATTAAAAGAATTTTAAATAAATATTTTAAAAAGGTATTTTTAGGCTACCGTGTTTCAGGAAATCTTAATTTTCCCCGTCGAATTGCCACAACCCATTTAAATACGGCTGTATTTTCCCTTCATAAATCATTTTTTGAAGCCGTCAAACAATCCCTTGAGGAAAAAGGGCTTACCACTCCTATCCAAATCCTGAAAGCAGACGGCGGCACCATGACCCTTGAATCTTCCATGGATTTTCCGGGTCAAACTGTACTGTCAGGACCGGCTGCAAGCATTATGGGAGCGATTCCCTATGCCCCTGCAAAACAGGATGCGATTGTACTTGATATTGGCGGTACAACCACAGACATTGCTATTTTGGTTGACAAAACGCCGTTGCTAGAGCCGGTAGGAATCAAACGGGGGAAATATAAAAGCCTGATCAGATCTTTCCGAACCGAATCAAGAGGAATCGGTGGGGACAGCGTTATCAGGGTAATAGATAAAGAACTGGTCATTGGTCCTGACCGTCATGGTCCTGCCATGGCTTTTGGCGGATCCGACCCAACGCCAACGGATGCTCTGTTTGTACTGGGACTAATGGATGAAGGCAATCGGGAACACGCTGAAAAAGGAATCGGGAAAATTGCCCGGAAACTGGGTTTGACAGATAAAGAGGCGGCAGATCAAATATTTAAAAAATGCTGTACCATTATTCTAAAAAAAGCCTTTGAAATGATAGATAAAATTAATGCTCAACCTGTATATACGGTTCATGAATTTCTTGAAGGTTATAAAATCAGCCCAAGAAAAATACTGCTTCTTGGAAGACCTGCCCCCTACTTTGCAAAAAAAATAAAAGAGCTTTATCAAATTGAAACGGACGCGGTGCCTGAATTTTCTGTGGCAAATGCCATTGGTGCCGCCCTTGCCAGAACTACCTGTGAGGTTTCCTTATATGCCGATACAGAACAGGGAATTGTGACTGCCCATGAAGAAAATTTTGCAGAACCCATTTCAAAAACTTATTCTGATGACGATTTGATCGAAACCGCATACACACTTTTAAAAGAAAAAGCCATTAATTCAGGAGCGGATCCGGACAATCTGGATGAAATGGAAGTCGTTGAATTTCAAAAATTCAATATTGTTCGAAATTTCTCTCCCAGGGGTAAAATATTTAGAACAAAAACGCAGCTTAAACCCGGCCTGATAAAAGGCTTTGAAAAGGTTTTGCAATAATTTTATGAGGTGATAATGTTAAAAGCATTACATAAAACAGGTCTTGTATTCTTTCCCGCATTTGACTGGGCTATAGATCCTACCCATCCTGAAAGGGAAGAAAGACTTCTATATACTCAGGATCAGGTGACAGAAGAGGGTGTTTTTGATATCAACGGTATTATTGAATATAAACCTGAACTTGTTACCCACCAGGACATCCGGCGGGCACATTTCTGCGTCCCGGATGAAAAAACCGTTACCACCGAATCCCATCTTATCAGTGCAGGAGGCGCCAAAGCTATTGCAAATGCTGTTTTAAACAAGGAAGTAAAAAGCGGCTTTGCGCTGGTTCGTCCTCCGGGACATCATTCCATGAGGCTTTCCCATGGCGGCAGGGGCTTTTGTCATATTAATATGGAAGCCATCATGGTGGAATATATCAGATCCCAGTTCGGTGTCAAAAAAATTGCCATAATTGATACTGACTGCCATCACGGAGATGGCACCAATGATATCTTCTGGCATGATCCCGATGTCTTGTTCATTTCCCTGCACCAGGATGGAAGGACCCTGTATCCCGGCTCAGGATTCCCGGACGAACTGGGAGGGCCCAATGCAAAAGGATCAAACCTGAATATACCACTGCCACCGGGCACATCCACCGAAGGATATCTTTATGTTATCCGAAATTGTGTCTTACCTGTTTTAGAAGAATTTCAACCGGATATTATTGTCAACTCTGCCGGACAGGACAATCACTATACCGATCCTCTCACCAATATGAATTTTTCAGCCCAGGGATATGCAAAGCTGACCTCGCTTCTTAAACCCGATATTGCTGTTCTTGAAGGGGGATATGCCATTGAAGGGGCCCTGCCCTATGTGAATCTGGGGATTATTCTTGCCATGGCCGGCATTGATTATTCCGGCGTTGTTGAACCGGATTATAATGCCATGGCCGGCATTGATTATTCCGGCGTTGTTGAACCGGATTATAATCCTGAACGCCTGAAACAATCCGTAAGTGTTACCGATAAAATTAAAAAAACCACTGACCGGATTCATTCCTATTGGCGTCAGAAAAATGAGTTAAGAGAAAGAGGCGGAGCTGTCGGTGATCTTGCGGTGAGACACCGGGAAATATTTTATGATACCGACAATATCTTTGAGCGGCAAAAAGAAAAGGTAAGGATCTGCAGGGATTGTGGCGGCTGTTTTGAAATTGATTCCACTGCAACACCCGGGCATCATGTTCTTGCTGTCCATATTCCCATCAATGCCTGTAAATCATGTATTGAAGCCGGATACAAATTTTTTGAC
>JAFCZY010000379.1 GCA_019314105.1 Deltaproteobacteria bacterium | reverse complement strand
CATTCTGTTTTAGAACGACTCAAAAATAATGAAATTACTGCCAGAAAATTTCATGAAATTGAAACCAGTATTTTGACTATTTTAAATTTCCAGGATTTTATTAAAAAATTGTTATTTGAAATCAGTTCAAAATTTTCTGTTCCTTATACATGGCTCTCCATTATTGAAGAAAGTCGTATCTCCAAATATATTCAAACTATTCAAACCTCAAAATTCTTAAGGGCCTCAACGACATTTTTATCCGAAAAAAAATTTTCAAGCATAACCCGAAACCAGCTAAAACCGTTACTGTCCAACAAAAATCTAAACAAATTCCGTGCATTGATCCCTGAGGCATCAGATTATAAAATCGGTTCCATTGCCATTGCGCCCATTACTCTGGATGGTGAAATTGTAGGAAGCATTAATCAGGCCGATACAAATAGTCACCGATTTGAACCGGGGATTGACACCTCTTTATTGGAACAGCTGGCACTTAAAGTATCTTTATGTCTTTCCAATGTGACAGCGCATGAACAACTAAAATTTCTTGCGTTCCATGATCCATTAACAGGTCTTTTAAACCGGGGGGTAATGGAAAGGGCTCTTGAAAGAGAATTCCAACGGTCCAAACGGTATCACATTGATCTGACTATTCTCTTTCTGGATCTGGATGATCTTAAAACTATCAACGATACCTTTGGCCATGATAACGGGGATATGGCATTATGTCATGCTGCAAATTGTCTAAAAAGCCATGGGCGGGATTCTGATATTGTGGCTCGATTTGCAGGCGATGAATTTGTGGTCATTCTACCTTCCACAAATAAAAGTCAAGCAGAAATCTATATCAACAGGGTGAAACAAAAACTTGCAAGCGACCCTATAACTGCCGATACCACCACTTTTTATGTCAAATTAAGCCATGGCCTTTCTTCGGTGTTTGAGAAAGGAATGGATTCATCAGCAATTCTTTTAAAAGAAGCAGATAAAAGACTTTACCAAGCCAAACAAAATAAATAATTCTCACTCAAGCTTTCTATCAAGCCATGGTTGAAAATTGAAAAAATATAAAACAAAAATACAAAAATCCCTGGCAACTTTTATCTGCCAGGGATTTTTGTATTTTTTTAACTTTTAAGCTGAAGGGTTCAGTCAAAAATCAATTCAATCTGTACCATTGGGGCAACATCCCCTTTTCTGGGACCTAGTTTGATAATCCGGGTATACCCACCCTGTCTTGAGCTAAACTTCTCTGACACTTCATTAAAAAGAATATGAACAATATCTTTTTCCCGAATCACTGAAAGCGCCTGGCGTCTTGCATGCAAATCCCCTCTTTTAGCAAGCGTTACCATTTTATCGGCTATAGATCTTAAGCCTTTTGCTTTTGCTTCGGTTGTTTTAATTTTATCATGTTTAAACAGAGAAGTTACCATGTTTCTGAACATAGCCTTTCTATGGCTTGAAGTTCTGTTTAATTTTAATACTGATTTTCTATGCTTCATGGACGTGTTCTCCTTCCTGATTGTCTTCATCTTCTGGTGGTTCAAAACCTTCAAGATCCATGCCGAGTGAAAGATCCATGGAAGTAAGGACTTCCTTTATTTCATTTAAGGATTTTCTACCAAAATTTTTAGTTTTCAACATTTCACTGTCTGTTTTTTGTACCAATTGATAAATGGTATGGATTCTGGCATTTTTCAAACAATTGGAACTTCTGACAGATAGTTCAAGCTCATCAACCGGTCTGTAAATATTTTCGTTAAGACCAAGATCCGAATCATTTGAATTTTCATCAACATGATCGGGTTCCATCTCTTCATCAAAATTGATAAATGGATTCATTTGTTCTTTGAGAATCTTAGCCGCATATGCAATTGCATTCTCCGGAGTTACGGAACCATCCGTCCATACTTCAAGGGTGAGCTTGTCATAGTCAGTTTTATGTCCGACTCTAGTGGTTCCTACCACATATTTCACCCGTTTAATGGGAGAAAACACGCTGTCAACAGGGATGGTTCCAACAGGAGCATCCTCATCCTTGTTAGCAGAAGAAAGCGCATAGCCTTTTCCGGTTTTTGCGACCATGGTCATATTTAATACACCTTTTTGGGAAAGGGTCGCAATATGCTGCTCAGGGTTAAGGATCTCAACTTTACCATCCGGGCTTACAACGTCTGCACCTGTGACTTCACATTCACCCTTGGCTCGCAATGTTAATATTTTGTCTTCTGTGTCTTCAACCTTGAGCTTCAGCTCTTTCAGATTTAAAATGATTTCAGAAACATCTTCTCTAACATCTGATATCACACTATCAAATTTAACCGATACAATGGCTGGGCCATATATGGATGAAAGAATAATGCGTCGCAGAGAGTTCCCGATAGTGATACCATATCCTCTTTCAAGGGGTTCACATACAAATTTACCATATGTTGAAGTTGTGGTAACATCAAGCTTCTCCGGCTTGATCATCTCTCGCCAGTTCACATATGCAAGTTTTTCAGATGACATTTATATCTCCTGAATAAATATTTGAATAACCCATATAATGGTTTCCCTATTTTGAATAAAGCTCTACAATTAATTGTTCCTGGATAGGAAGCGTGATGTCTTCCCGTACCGGAACGCCAAGAACTTTACCTTTAAAATCTTCTTTATTAATCTCAAGCCATTGGGGGATACCGCGTCTTACAATGGCATCCAGAGAATCTATAATCGTCTGAATTTTTTTACTTTTCTCACGAAGTTCGATCACATCATCTTTTTTAACCTGGTAAGAAGGAATATTTACTTTTTTACCATTTACGATAAAATGATTGTGCCTTACAAAGTGTCTTCCCTGATTTCTGGAATTTACAAATCCCATTCTGAAAACAGTATTATCAAGACGTGTTTCCAAAAGACTTAAAAGGTTTGTGCCAGTGATTCCTTTTTTCCTATCCGCCTTTTTGAACGAAATCCTGAACTGTTTTTCCGATATCCCGTAAAGCCTTCTAACTTTCTGTTTTTCTCTGAGCTGAATTCCGTAATCTGATAATTTGCTCCTTCTCTGTCCATGCTGTCCAGGGGGATATCCTCTTCTATCAAAACTGCACTTATCTGAAAAGCATCTATCACCTTTCAAAAAAAGCTTTATATTTTCGCGTCTGCATTGTCGGCAAACAGAACCTCTATAACGGGACAATGTTTTTCTCCTTTATCAAACCGGTAAACTTATACTCTTCTTCTTTTTGGCGGACGGCATCCATTATGGGGAACCGGGGTAACATCTTTAATCATAGATATAGTGAATCCGAGCGCATGCAATGCCCTTAAAGCGGATTCTCGACCCGGCCCAGGCCCTTTAACATATACACCAATATTTTTCATGCCGTGTTCCATCGCTTTTGCACCGGCATCTTCTGCAACCAGTTTAGCAGCAAATGGTGTACTTTTTCTGGAACCTTTAAATCCCTGCACACCTGCACTGGACCATGAAATGGTATTTCCATTTTCATCGGCAATTGTGACGATTGTATTATTAAACGTAGATTGAATATGCACAATGCCTGTAGAAATATTCTTTCTTACCCGTTTTTTGGATACATTTTTTTTAGACTTTTTTGCCATAATTAATAGACCTTTTGTATTATCCTAATTTTTCTTTTTAACCGCAGCCCTTTTGGGACCTTTTCTTGTTCTGGCGTTTGTACTGGTTCTCTGGCCACGACAGGGAAGGCCTTTACGGTGACGCAATCCTCTGTAACAACCCAGATCCATATACCGTTTAATATTCATGGAAACTTCACTTCTGAGTTCACCTTCAACTTTATACTCAGCATCAATGACTTTTCTGATATTGTTGACCTGTTCTTCGGTCAGATCATTTGCTTTTGTAGTAGGATCAATACCTGTTTTTTCAAGTATCAGCTTTGACTCTTGGTAAATCTACTCCTGCGATACGTGCCAAATTTCTTTCCCCCTATCCCTGCCGCTGTTTATGGCGTTTATTAATACAAATAACTCTTATGACACCACGTCTTTTTATTACTTTACAATTCCTGCAAATTTTTTTTACCGATGCTCTAACTTTCATCTATTAACTCCTAACCTCAAATATTTATATCTTATAAAATCAAATATTTATTTATACCTATACGTAATCCTGCCTCGGCTTAAATCATAAGGTGAAATTTCTACGGTCACCCTGTCCCCTGGTAAAATCTTAATAAAATGCATTCTCATTTTGCCTGAAATATGCGCTAACAATACATGCTTATTTTCAAGTTCAACTTTAAACATGGCATTGGGTAGTGTTTCAAGTACTTTTCCGTCAACCTTAATGGGTTCTTCTTTTGCCATAGTTTTATTAATCTCCTACTATTTTCAAACCGTTTAAATCAAGATCTGCCTTTTATTTTTTTGGCACCGGATCTTCCCAGGAAGCCTTCATAATTACCTGAAATCAGGTGCGACTCTATTTGAGAAATAGTATCAATGGCCACGCCCACAACGATCAAAAGAGCCGTACCGCCAAAATAAAACGGAACATTAAATTTGCTCATCAAAAAGGTTGGCAGAACACAAACAGCGGATACATACAGGGCTCCGCCAACCGTAATTCTTGTCAACACTTTATCGACATATTCCGCCGTTCTTTTACCCGGTCTGATGCCTGGGATATATCCACCATTTTTTTTCATATTCTCGGCAACATCCTCAGGGTTAAACTGTATAGCGGTATAGAAAAAACAAAAGAAAATAATGAATCCTATATAAAGAAGATAGTACCAGATCGTACCCGGACTGAACATAGCCGCCACGGTTTTCATCATTGGCAGGTTAATAAATTGTGCCAGGGTTGTCGGGAACATAATGATAGAGGATGCAAAAATAGGTGGTATAACACCGGCGGTATTTATTTTTAATGGAAGATGTGAGGTTTGTCCTCCATACATTTTTCGGCCCACAACACGTTTGGCATAATGTACCGGTATTCGTCGCTGTGCCTGTTCCATATAGATAATAGCTGCAATAACTGCAATCATAAGAATAGTGAGGATAATAATGGCAAAGATTCCCATTTCACCGGTTGACAAAAGTCGTACGGTGTTACCCATTGCAGACGGCATCCTGGCAACAATACCTGCAAAAATAATCAGAGAAATGCCATTACCGATTCCTCTTTCAGTAATCTGCTCTCCCAGCCACATGATAAAAGAGGTACCGGCAGTCAATGTAATAATAGTGACAAGTCTGAATCCCCAACCGGCATAAGGAACAATCGCCACTCCGGCCGGTGATGTCATGGATTCAAGCCCCACACTGATACCCAAGCCCTGAATAATACTCAAGATAACGGTCCCATATCTGGTATACTGTGTTTTCTTTTTACGACCTGCATCCCCCTCTTTTTTAAGCTGCTCAAGCTGAGGCACAACCACGGCCATCAGGTCTAATATAATAGAAGCGCTGATATAAGGCATAATTCCTAATGCGAATATCGAAAGCCTTTCCAAAGCACCTCCTGAGAACATATTGAACATGGAAAATAAAGTTCCTTCAGCGGCAGCAAAAAAAGAAGAAAGTGCTGCACCGTTGATCCCGGGCGTGGGGACATGAATACCCAGCCGGTAAACAAAAAGCAACGCCAGTGTAATAAAAATCTTTCTTTTAAGCTCAGGAAGTTTAAATAAATTCTGGTAGCTGTTCTCGATCATTTATTGGTTCCTTACATCACTTCTCATAATAATTATTCTATACTTCCGCCAGCAGATTCGATTTTCTCCTTGGCAATCTTGGAAACAAGAATATTTTTTAATGAAAATTTCTTGTTTGTTTCACCCAGACCAAGAATTTTAACGCCATCAACAC
>JAFCZY010000059.1 GCA_019314105.1 Deltaproteobacteria bacterium | reverse complement strand
AACCGGCTGATGGGCGGTTTAAAATAAACGGCATTCTCCGTAAGGTTTCTTAAAAATCCAGCCCAGTTTTTTATGGAACTTAAAAGATATTCTTTTAAGTCATCTGCTATACTCACGTCACCCCAGGTTCCCCTGAAATCGAAGAATATACTGGAATGAAGCAGATTTTCAGGATTTGAGGTTCGAATCCAGGTATTAAAATACTTTTCCCATTTGGATAATGGCTGGCACCATTTCGGATTTTTTGCCATGTTATTGCCGTCACAAAACCGGTATCCAGCCATATCCAGCTGATCACAGATAAGCTGTGAAAGACTGTCAAAGTATCTTTTTGCTGCATCGGGGTGTTCCGTGTCTTCATAGACAATGGCGTTGTCCTGGTCAGATATCAGCGTCTGTTCTTCCCGGCCCTCCGACCCCATGGTTAAAAATACAAATTTACAGGGTGCGGGGCCTATTTTATCAAGGGAAAATCTGATAATCTTATCGATGATGGCATCTGAAAATGTAGAAATCAAGCGATAATCTTATCGATGATGGCATCTGAAAATGTAGAAATCAAGCGGGTGGTGTACTCAGGGCTGGCACCGTTTTTTATGGGGTCAAGAAGCATTTTCTCAAGTTTTGAATGAATGTTTTCAATTTCCTGAATGGTCTGGGCTGATTTAACGGTTTTTATCAGAAGGTAGGTTGATTTTGTCTGGGCGGATATAAGATCTTTTTCACTGACAATACCTGTAATATCACCGGATTGACCATAAACTGCCAAATGCCGTTTATCCTTTTCGATCATGAATAAAAAGGCTTCAAACACCTGACAGTCTGCGGAAATAGAAACAATGGGGGATGACATGATCTTTGAGACAGGTTGGGACAGATCCACATGTTTTGCTATGACTTTTTCCCTTAAGTCTGCATCAGTGACAATCCCTTGAATGGTCCGCTTATCTTTTTTTATCAGAATAGCACTGGCATTGCTCCGACTCATTTTAATCGCAGCATTTTCAATACTGGTCTCACTCGGACAGGTGATAATATTGGGCTTAAAAATGGTTCGGATGGGTCGATTGAAAAAGGGCAGGTTAAATTCCTTGTCTTTTATCTGTCTTGAAATAATTCCGGCAAAGGATTTGTTCAGCATGCCTTTGCCGAATTCATTGGTAAAATAATCTTGAAACTTTGGATTTGCCTTACATATGGTTAAAAAAAAATCTGCTTTAAGTGTTATAAAAACACAATTTTCAAGCGCCTTTAAAGATCTGATGGAAACCGAATCATTCAATAGAATTGAAAGTCCGCCAAAGTTATCTCCCGGCTGTAATTCACCCGTCAAAATTTTTGTATTGTTCAGTTCATAATAATATTGAGCATGACCTTTGGAGAGGATATAGAATTTTTCAACCCTTGTAATTTCCTGTTCAAGGAAAATCGTATTCTCTTTGATTTTTTCATAGGAAAATGCGGGGGCCAATTCCTCCTGATCTTTCTTTGAAAGCATTGAGAATGGATACATCTGTGATTCTTTTTTCAAATGAAATTCACCCTTTTTTTAAACTCATGATATTATTGGTGCAAAAATTTTTTGTGCAGGCAAAAACAGATCTTTTGAAATTTCTATATATTCCATTTTATCAAATCCAAACAGTTTTGCAAACAAAAACGCCGGGAACGCTGTTGTTCTTGTATTAAAATAATTTACTTCATCGTTATATCTTTGTCTTGCCACAAACAAGTTGTTCTGGGCTGTAAAAAAAAGGTCTCTCAAGGCATCAAATTGTTTGGACTGATTTTTATCAGGAGACCCTTCCCATCGAGTGAAAAGGTCTTTTAACTGGCGCGTCAATTTTGACTGGGAAATTTCAAATTCTTTGATCAATTCCTTTTCAAGGGGTGTTTTTTGAGAAATGACCAATTGCAAAATCTTATCTGCTTTTTGGACTGTTTGGTTTATCCTTGGCCTATCTGTTTGTGTCTTGCTTTTTTTTGCTATTTCAATAAGTCCGGGTAACAACGCCAACCTTTTTTGGCAAGCCTCCGTCAGAAGTGACTTTGAAGCTTCAATTCTATTTTGAGATCTCCAAAAACTGGTGTATCCCCCCAAAACAACACAAAATAAAATAATCCCAAAGAAAAGAAAACAGAAGCCAAAAAATTGAAACCATCGACGCGGCATAGGTCACTCCTTTTTAATGTTAGCGGTTAATGTTCACTCAAGTATCATTTAAACAACAAATAATCCAACTAATATTTTAACCGTGCATAGTACGTTTTTTTAGATGCTTTAATGGCATCTTTGAGGGTCAGGATGCCATTGCTGTTTAAAATGGGAATCAACTTTAAAAAAATTTCCGCTGTGGCTATGGTGTCGCCAAGGGCTGTGTGCCGTCCGATAATATTAACCCCCAGACGGGTTGCAATATTTTCCAGATCATGTTGTTTGTGAAGGGGGTGCAAGATTGCAGATAAAAGAAGCGTATCCAGTACAGGGTTTGGAAATTTAATATGGGTGGTCTTTTCCTTGATTTTTAACATTTTCATGTCAAAAGCGATATTATGCCCCACAAGCACCGTGTCTGAAGTAAATTTTTTAAATACAGGTAAAATAGTATTAATATCTTTTTTCCCAACTAACATTTCATAATTAATACCATGAATTTTATAAGATTCTATAGGAATATCTCTTTTCGGGTCTACCAGTTCCTCAAAAATATCCTGGTATACAATTCTATTGTTGACAATTCGAACAGCAGCAATGGCTATAATCTCATCACCGCCATCCGGATTCAAACCGGTTGTCTCAGTATCAAAAATCGTATAGGTAATATTGTTTAAACCGGTATCCAGAAGATCAATGTTTTCTTCTCCGGCCTTGAACAGGTCAAAATCATAAAATTCAGGTCTGCTACCTGCAATGATAGCAGAACGTTGTTTCTCTTTTAAGGGCGTCTTTAACTCCGCCTGGGTAATAATATTAACTTGAGAGCAGGTGTCATGATTTTCACAAATGACCTGAAACAAGGCTTTGTTCTGTTTTAAAACATAAAAAAGACTGGGCAGGGCATTGATCCGTTTGGATAACAGCCTTTCGATCCGATCTTTCTTAATGGGAGTATTCTGCCACGTTATTTCAAAGATTACCGTATCACCTTTTTTTAGAGACGACATATTAAACTCATTCTCAAGACAAAGGTCCGACAGATTTTTAAACAGAAAAACCAATGCTGCCGTAAATGAATATGTGTCAGCCAGCATCCTGTTATTTCCGGTTTGATTGGTAATATTCAGCTTTATTCCATGCCGGAAATCAAGTCTTCGTTTCAGTGAATAGAAAAAATCTGATAAAAAAAGTTTTGTTAAGGGCACTTTGGTTAGTATGATATCAAGAACGTTATCCGTAACCTGATCAAACTTGCGGGTCAGATGATCAATTGTTTTAATGAGTTGATATTGTCCGGACGGATCTAATACCTCTTTTACCCGTCCCATATGTCTTGATACGTTTTCTTGTAACGACGTAAGCGTTTCATGAATTTTATCATATTGATTGATGTCATCGGTCACATCCTGAAAGGTGAGAATAAAACCGGTCATCTGCCTTTCCTGATCAAGAACGGGGATGGTCTCAACACTGATCAGATGATCGGCATGAATGGGGGTAATAAAATAAGACGCCACACTCTGTTGGTCATTATTCAGGTGTTCTTCAATTTCTTCAACGGCATGGGCGATGAGTCCCTTATCAATCAGGTGAAATATGGACCTGCCAAGCCCGATAAAATATTCAACTCTGTTTGAACGGGTTTCTTGTGTAAATATTTTTTTGGCAAGGGAATTAAACAGTAAAATCCTGCCGCTTGTATTGCAGATAATGACCCCCTGGGGGAGTTCAGCCATAATAGCGGCTAATAAATTTCTCTCTTTTTCAGTTTCTTTTCTGGCAACCAGTATCTGTTGGGTAATATTTTTGTTCAGATTTTCAAACATATCGGCAAAATTATTAATAACGGAGGTTAAATTATTAATATCTTTGCTACCGGTGATGTCTAATCGGTGGGAAGGGTTGGATGAATAAATCATGGAGGCTTCAGCAGAGATTTTTTTGACCGGCTCGATGTAGAAAATAAATATAAACTCAAGCCCGGCAAACGTTACAAAAGCACAAATAAAAATAGCGCTGATAATGTATAAGAAATGATCGCTGGTGATGGTAACAAGAATATGGCTTTCATCTTCACTCAATGTCTGCCATAAAAAAAATAAAATCCCGCTGATAACAACGATTGTTGCAAGCAGGGTAAAAAAAATGAATTTCCAGAATCGGTTGGTCTGCTTCATTTAATCCAAAGACAGGAAGAATTACATGATAATAAGGATTCATCATGGAATTCTTCTTTTTAAGATTTAATGTTTATTTAAGTAGGGTTTATCCCCACCAACCCCAGCCGAAACTGGCAGTAAACACAATACAAAATATGATTGTTGCGATGAGATATTTATCTTCTAACGCCATAATATGTCCTCCTTAAAAAATTTGATGCAACATACCTTATGCCATATCATCTGCTTCTTTGGTTACGTCCATGAGTTCAACATCTGCACGTCTGATCTGTTCCTCAGAAGTGGTAGCCATTTCAGCTTTAAAGCAAAGTGCCCACATCATGATAATACCAATGATCCACCAGACAATCTGCCATGCCCATAATGCAGGGAATCCGCAGAAGGTAAAGGCAGAGTTACCCAGCATAATACCAGGTCCAAGAGCAAAGAAATACCATATCGGAATAATAATCTTCATCCGGGAACGCCATATTTTACCACTCTCAGAAGGTCCGTCAATGCTGTCAAGCCATGTTCTGACTTCTTTTTGCCGCGCATCGGTTTCTTCTGTGTTTTTGAATCCAAGCGCCCGGCAGCCATAGGCCACAGCAAAACCGGCAAAAATGCCCCAGAAGGCGGTATGCATGGATAAGGGGTATTTCCAGACAAAATAGGTTAACATATTCACAATAATACCGGCTAAAAGACCCAGGGCTGCGCCGATGCTGGGAAATTTAAATCCCCAGTGGACACCGCAGAGCATGAGGTACATAATGGTACCAAAGGTCGTTGCAAACCCGCCAATCATAACAATGGCATCCGATGAGGTCAGGCTGACCACAACAGCGGCCAATGTTAAGAGTGTGGCCATAACCCGGTTGGTCCAGATCTGTTCGGAATGGCTGCCTTTCTGGCCTCTGACATATCTCCACCAGACATCCCTCTGGATGATGGTACCACCGGTACCAATATAGGGAGCGGAGGTAGAGTGGATGGCGGCAATAGCGCCAAGGAAAACAAGACCCAGAACCGGGCCGGGCAAAAATTTAGTCATCAGTTTGGGCACAACATCACCGTTATTGGCGATGATCATTTCACCGGACAGTTCGAGTATTTTAGCACCCATTCCCTGGAAAGCTGAAAAGAAAAACAAGCAGATACCCACAACAAATGTTGACATGAAAACCTGCTGCCATGCCAAGGGTTTCGGGGATTTAATACCAAAGTTCCACAGAATAAAAGCCGGGGATGACTGAATCCCCATAAGCGCAAACATATAGGTCAAAACCATCACGGCCGTCCAACCGCCGCCAAGTCCAAAGTGGATAACCCCTGGCACTTGCGAATAGTTAGAAGGAAGGGCTTTTACTGAGGCTGAAAAACCGCTCCAGCCACCAAAAATAGGTGCTCTGAGGACATAAAATCCCAGGAGTATGATACCGCCGACGAGAAGCACAAACTGGAGAACACCTACCCAGGTACTGGCTTTGAGGCCACCGGTAACCACATAAAACCAAACAATAAAGGCCATAAATATCAGACCGATGGTTGGGGGTACGCCGGCTACCCAGTAAAATAGTTTTGATGCTGCGATCAGCTGAATGCCTGAATAAAAGATTGAATATAAAAGCGCTGCCAGAACCGTCAGCCATCGAACGAATTCATTATTATAGTAATAGGCAAACATATCACCCGGGGTAATAAAGCCATAACGTTTACCCATGAGCCAGTTTCTTTTGGCAAAAAAGGCGCCTGTAATGGGAATGGTTAAGACGTAGAACGAGGCAAATGCATAGACCAGCCCCACCTTCCAGATCAAACCTGGATGCCCTACAAATGTCCACCCGGAAAAAGAAGCAGCCGTTGCAGCCATTAAAAATGCGATGAAAGGGATGGAACGCCCTGCAATTCCATAACCTGATGCGGTTTTTTCAGTAAAGAATCCTTTTAAACCCCACCAGAAACAATAAATAATGTATATTCCCAACAATAGAAATACCCAAGTTTTCGGTTCCATAAAAATTTCTCCTCCTGTATCATAATGTCTTTCGAATTGGATGGATCACTTCATGATTATCAGATTTAAAACTGGATAATCAGGGCATATCACACCACCTCCTTCATTTTGTGATTGGGGACAGGGTTTAAATCTGTCCCCTTTCTTTTATATTTAAAAATATTATGCCTTGTTGCCATATCCGATTTTCCCTAAGGAGTCTTCGATTTCATCCAGGGAGGTATAATCATCAATAGTAGCAGGAACCTTATAATCTTTTTTATCAGCTATGGCCCGCATGGTACCCCTTAAGATCTTGCCGGATCTTGTTTTGGGAAGTCGTTTGACCACCATGGCAGTCTTAAAGGATGCAACAGGGCCGATCTTGCTTCTGACCAGGGCAATGACTTCTTTAACCACCTCATCATGGTCTTTTTCAACACCGGCATTCAGCACCATCATCCCAAGGGGTATCTGGCCCTTAAGCTGGTCTTCAACACCCATGACCGCACACTCGGCCACATCCGGATGTTCTGCAATGACTTCTTCCATGCCGCCGGTGGACAGTCTGTGACCGGCAACATTGATGATGTCATCTGTTCTGGCCATGACAAAGACATAGCCGTCTTTATCAATAAACCCTGCATCAGCCGTTTCATAATATCCCGGGAATACGCTCAGATAGGAATCAATATATCGTTGATCCTTCTGCCAGAGCGTGGGCAATGAGCCCGGAGGCAGCGGTAGTTTAACAACAATAGCACCGATATCTCCTGCACCGATCGGGTTTCCGTCATCTCCCAGAACAGCCAGGTTCCATCCCGGAGCCGCTTTTGTGGGCGATCCCGGTTTGACATCAAATTGATGGAGTCCCACGCAATTGGCTGCAATGGCCCAACCGGTCTCTGTCTGCCACCAGTGATCAATGACAGGTACTCTTAGAGCGTTCTCTGCCCAGGACAAGGTATCCGGGTCCAGTCTTTCTCCTGCCAGAAACAAATAATTAAAGCAGGATAAATCAAAATCAGCCATTAGTTGAGCACGTGGATCTTCCCTTTTAATTGCCCTGAATGCTGTGGGGGCTGTAAAAAGGGTTTTTACCTTATGCTGGGAGATAACTCTCCAGAACACAGATGCATCCGGCGTTCCCACAGGCTTTCCTTCAAAAAGGATAGTGGTACATCCCTTAAGAAGAGGGCCGTAGACAATATATGAATGACCGACGACCCAGCCGATATCTGAGGCTGCCCAGTATACGTCACCCTTATCAACTCCATAGATAGCTCCCATGGTCCACTTTAACGCCACCATATGACCGCCGTTATCCCTTACAACCCCTTTGGGCTGTCCGGTTGTGCCGGAAGTATAAAGGATGTAAAGCGGGTCAGTGGCTTTTACAGGAACACAATCTTGAGGAACTGCTGCTGCCATTTCATCGGCCCAGTCAAAATCCCGGCCGTCTATCAACTCTGCCCGGGCCTGGGGCCGTTGTAAAACAATACAGGCATCGGGTTTGGCATCAGACAATTCAATGGCCTCATCTAAAAGCGGCTTGTATTCAATGATCTTTTTCACCTCAATACCACAGGATGCCGATACAATCACTTTGGGTTTGGCATCATTAATACGGGTGGCAAGTTCATTGGCTGCAAATCCACCAAATACCACAGAATGGACCGCACCGATCCTGGCGCAGGCCAGCATTGCAAAAGCGGCTTCCGGGATCATGGGCATATAAATAACCACCCTGTCCCCCTTGCCGACGCCTTTAGATGCCAGAACCCCGGCAAATTTTGCAACAATATCTTTCAACTCGGAATAGGTATATTTTTTAATGGTATTCGTTACCGGGCTGTCATAAATAATAGCATCCTGATCCCCCATACCGTTATCCACATGAAGATCAACTGCATTATAACAGGTATTTGTTTCTCCACCTGTGAACCACCTGTAGAAAGGCTTGTTTGAATCATCCAGTACTTTATCCCATTTTTTATACCAGTGGCAGTCTTCGGCAATGGCTCCCCAGAATCCATCGGGATCATTTATGGATTGATCATACGCTTGATCGTACAAATTCGACATAGGACACTCTCCCCAAATTTCAACAAATAAATTATTTATCAACCAGATTTTTGATTTCTTCTACAACTTCAGGATTTGCAAGGGTCATGACATTTCCCACGTCTCCCTTATTGGAAATCGCACCCAGCACCCTTCTCATGATCTTTCCTGACCTCGTTTTCGGCATATCCGAAACCAGCCATACTTTTCTGGGTTTGGCAATTCTCCCGATCTGCTCACAGATTTTGTCTGAGATTTTTTTTGCAAGTTCATCCGTTGCAGGGATGCCGGGTTTAAGCGCAATATACAGATCAGGCTCCTTGCCTTTGATCTCATGGGCAACGGGTACTACTGCGGATTCAGCCACTTCTTCTACAAGCAGGGCGGCAGACTCAATT
>JAFCZY010000378.1 GCA_019314105.1 Deltaproteobacteria bacterium | reverse complement strand
GCCGCAGATGCAGGATTTGACCCGGTAGAAAATAATGTTAAAACAAGATCCCGGGCTCATGGACAACCCGGATCGACACCGATTCACATCAATATGGTGGCAGACAAAAAGACCGGCCGCCTGCTAGGAACTCAAATGGTGGGAAAAGAAGGGGTGCCCCATAGAATCAATGCCATTGCTGTGGCTTTGCATAATAAAATGACGGTTGAGGATTTTTCCCAGACAGATCTGGCCTATGCCCCGCCATTTGGACCGGTGTGGGACCCTTTGTTAACCGCTGCCAATCAACTGGTGAAAAAGATATAATTTTTTATCTCTAATAATTCTGGATGTCATTTTAAGGATTAAATGGCCACGACATCCGGCAGATAAACCGAGACAATGGATCCTTTTTTCAATTCAGATTCCACAGTGATCACCCCGCCATGTTTTTTAATAATGGAATGACTGATAGTAAGCCCGAGTCCCTGTCCTTTAACCGCTCCCATATCTTTTGTTGAAAAATAGGGATCAAATATCTTTCCCAGGTCTTCTTTTGATATGCCACACCCCTGATCTTTAAAGGAAATTTTAATATAGTTGCCGGGGTTTAAGGCCAGGGAATCTTTTTTGGATATCTCGATATTTTCGCAGGACACCTTGAGTGGGCCATTATCAGCCATTGCCGCTTTGGCGTTGATGACGATATGACGGATCACCTGCTTAATCTGGTTCTCATCAATATTGACCTGTCCGGCAGTATCAGGCATGAAAATTTCCAAATTAATGTCAGACCCGTCCACTGCTGAGTCAACCGTCTTTTTTAGCAAATTATCGATGGACATCATTTTCTTGATCGGATCACCGCCTTTTGAAAAGGTAATCAACCGTGCCGTCAATTCTTTTGCCTTAAAGCAGGCGTCTTCAGCTGCCCTGAGACTTTTAGATGCTTCACTCTCAGGTTTCAGGTCATCCTGTGCCAGAGAAATATTGCCCACCACCGCAAACAAAAGATTGTTAAAATCGTGGGCAATGCCGCCGGCAAGTGTGCCGATGGATTCAAGTGTTCGGGATCTCTGAATTTCTTCCTGAAGTCTCTTTTGTTCGGTGATGTCCAACGCCATTTCCATCCGTACAATGCGCCCATCTATCCAGGGAATGGCTTGATCGTGCAGCCGGAACCATTTTTTAAGTTTTTGATTGTGAATTTTCCATACATAGGGTTCAGTTGGATTTTTGTCAGCATCTATCAATTTGTCATTTGTGCAGAATTCGCAGGGGCCTTCCTGATTTTTGTAAAATGATTTCCAGCAAATTTCACCGATTAGATCTTTTCCAAAAAGCGCTTTCATGTGATTGTTCATGAAAAGTATCTCATATGAGTCCATATCGGTAATGTAAATAGAAGAATCAAGATTGTTCAAAATAGTTTCTAATTGAATCCGGCTATATTCCCGTGTTTCTTTTGCCTGTTCCTCTTTATTGTAAGTATGACAGGTAATAATTTAACTCAGCTCAATGGCATATCGCACCATTTCAGCCAAATTCTTAAAGCCCAACTTTTCCCTTATATTTGAACGGTGTTTATCAACAGTCCAGTGCGAAATATTGTAAAATTCACTGATCTGTTTACTGGTTTTTCCTTTTGCGATCAAGGAGAGAATCTGTTTCTCCCGCCGGGTCAATAGGGTATGTTTAGTTTCCAATGGTTCTGTATAAAAATTGGGAAATTCCTTTGAATGGTATTTTTCGCTTCGTATAACGGCCTCAAGGGCTGTAATCAAATCCACACGGGTTCCAGTTTTGCTGATAGTCGCATCCGCTCCCGCTTTGATGGCCCGTTGCTGGTTGATTTTATTCAAGAATCCGCTGAAAGCGACGGTTTTTATTGTTGGATATAATGCGCTGATTTTTGAGATGGTTTCATAGCCATCCATCTTTGGCATTTCCAGGTCGACAATGGCGATGTCCGGGAGAGTCTTTTTGATAAGGGTTAATAATTCAATACCGTTATTTGCTTCCCCCAAAATTTTCCATTTAACTTTGTTTCTAAAAATAGTTATAACAGCATCTCGAATGATCGGGTGGTCATCTGCTATTGCAATCCCAATTGTTGTCATAACCACCTGAAATATCTGCTAGTCGTAATTAATTTAAAATTCACTAATCATTTGATAATCATCAATACTTCATACCATATAAAAAATAGTTTTTTCGCTTATATTTGTCATGCCATATATAATTTTACAATAACTTTTACAATAACGATAAGTATGTATTTTTATTTAAAAAATGAGAAAATATGCAATTAATTTTTTTGTGGAAAAATTATATTTTTTCGCGGCACTGGTCTGCCCAGGCAAATAGCTCAGGAGTGCCGCCGGTATGCCAGAATAATACGGTCTGGTCTTTTGTAAAATAATCTTTTTGAATCAGGTCCAGAAAGCCACCCATGGCCCGGGCCGTGTACACAGGTCCCAAAAGGATGCCTTCATAGAGTGAGAGATCCCGGATCGCATTGAACTCCGGATCTCCGGGCATGGCATATCCTGCCCCAAGGTAGTCACAGTTTAAAGAAAAATCCGATTCCGTCATCCGGATGTCAGATCCGATCCTTTCAGCAGTGGCAGTGGTAATCTGGGTCAGAACAGGCGGAAAAGCATCAGGGCCGGTTTTGACTTGATCAATACTGATTCCCAGAACCTCACCTTTGAAGCCAGTCATCTTTGCTCCCAGTGTCAATCCTGACTGGGTGCCGCCGGAGCTGGTGGCAAATACAATGGCATCGGGTGTGATGCCCATTTCTTTTATCTGGTTGTCAAGTTCCAGCATGGCATTGACATACCCAACGGAACCAATGCTATTGGAACCACCCACAGGAATCACATAGGGGGTTTTCCCGGCTTCAACCAATTCGTCTGCTACCTGGAAGAGTCTTTCATCCCTGTCTTTTCGTTCACAATAATGAATCGTGGCCCCAAAAATTTTATCCAGCAAAAGGTTGCCGTTGGGAATCTCAGGTTCAGTGCCGTTTAACACCAGGTGACAGCCAAGACCGGCCTTTCTTGCAGCGGCAGCCGTCAGACGGCAATGATTAGACTGTATCCCGCCGGCAGTAACCAGCGTGTCTTTGTTCTGCGCCAGCGCTTCTCCAATAAGAAACTCCAGTTTCCGGGTTTTATTTCCCCCCATGCCAAGAGAGGTAAGATCATCCCGTTTTATGTAAATACCAGGGCCTTTATATGCTTTTGTCAGGGCATCAAGATATTGGATGGGTGTTGGAAATTCGGCCAGATGAAATCTGGGCAGGGTGTCTAATTTCATAGGGTCCCTCCTTTTTTTGGTTGGTCAGAATTATATTTATAGGATTAGCAATTTTTAATCCCCTGGTATACAAAATTCGTCAATGTCACAAAATCAAAGACAGGTCGACCGGTAGCTTTTCGAACAGCATTGGAAAAAGGAGGAAGGTCTGTACATTCCAATACAAATGCTCCGATATCTGATGATTCCATCATTGAGCATGCTCTGGAGACAATATCATTTTCCACCGTGAAAATATCTATATCTTCATCAGGTGATGAAAAAATTTTATTCCACTCAGTACAGACTTCCAGACCTTGGATTTGGAGTGGTAAAAGCTTATTGACTCCGGCATTTTCGAGATGGTGTTCGGAAAGAGCTGATTTTTTGGCAGTCATAACACCGACGGCCTGTTGTTTTTTCAACATGTTCTGTATCAGAGGGATTTGCATCAGGCTGGATGTGAATACAGGTATATTTACACAGTCAGCCAGTTCTCTTTGAAAAACAGAATTAAAACCACAGCTCGTTGTGATTGCCTTTATCCCTTGTTCTTCCATTTTGTGGGCTTCAGTGATCATGGATTGCAGGACTTCTTGGCAGGGATTTTCAAGAATTGTAT
>JAFCZY010000377.1 GCA_019314105.1 Deltaproteobacteria bacterium | reverse complement strand
GAAGGGATTAAGACCCTTTATCATAGCTCCCTTAAGCCCGTTTGGATCTGCAACATGTTCGAAATGACCTGATTTAAGAAGGGATTAAGACAATTATATCAACTTCAATATTAGCGCAATAAACCCGGTACGTTCGAAATGACCTGATTTAAGAAGGGATTAAGACTTACAGCCATCCAGATTTTAATACCTCGTAATGCATCCGTTCGAAATGACCTGATTTAAGAAAGGATTAAGACCCACAGATCTTATCCACGTACTCCTGTGTGATCTGTTGTGTTCGAAATGACCTGATTTAAGAAGGGATTGGAAGCTGATACGGTAATGTCATCACAAAGACAGTGCCGCTGCCCTGATGTTTTGATAGCCGGCTTGACACTGAAATATCCCCTTTGTGCTGTCGAACAATGGTTCTGGCAAGGCTGAGACCCAAACCGGTTCCGGCACTTGTTCTGGATGCTTCTGCCCTGTAAAACCTTTCAAATATTTTTTCAAAATATTCCGGTGCAATCCCGATGCCTGTGTCCTCAATTTTAATGGTTACCTGCTGGTTTTCTTTAAATGCAAGAACACTCACCTTCCCGCTTTCAGGTGTATATTTGATAGCATTATCCAAGAGATTGGAAAATGCCCTTTGAAGCATTCTTACGTCAGCAACAATCAATATCTGATCTTCAATGGTTGGGTGAAATTTGATATTTTTATCTTCAGCAAGCGGCGCAAAAAGATCACATGCCTCTTTGATCATTATAGAAAGATTTATTTTTTTAAACTCAAAATCACATTCTCCCGCCTCTGCCCTTGAAATCACCAGCATTGTATTGATCATATCCAGAAGGCGGTCAGACTCTTCAATGGTATTGGCAGCCATGGCCCGGTAATCTTCCAGATTTTCTTCATGGGTCAGTGCAAGTTCTGCAAATCCTCTGATCCGGGTAATCGGACTTTTTAAATCATGGGCAATATTATCACTCATCTCCCTGATGCTTTTGACAAGCTCTTCAATTCTGTCAAGCATTGAGTTAAAGGTGATTGCCAGATGGTCCAGTTCATCTTTATTGCCGGTTCCGGTCACCCTGGCCTCAAGATTACTGCCGGTAATATTCTGAGCTGTTTTTGTTATGGTTGCCACGCCAGACAATGCTTTTCTTATCAAAATCCATCCGGACACTGCGGAAAAAATAATAATAAAGCACATGGCACCGATAAAAACCTTTTTAAAGGCCGATAAAAATTTAGAATAAAAATCCATTGCAATACCGGTTTGCAAGATGACATTTGTTGCCACATAACTATAAAGAAGTCTTGCTTTCTGCCGGGTTGATGGAATGTAAATGGTTTCAAACAGACTGTTTTTATTTAGGATAAGATTTTTTAAAACCTGTTTGCTGACATGGACATCCTGCCAGTAAGACATGTGAGAAGACGCAAACACTTCTCCGGTTGGATACACAAGCCTGAAAAAAATCACTTTTTCTCCGGCTGCCTGAGCTTCCACCACAGCAAGCTCTCTTGCGCCCACCAATCCATTCCTGCGAATAATAGCAGAAAATTTAGAGGCATTATCTAAAAGTTCCTGATCGGTTTGACGCTGAATGGTTTGCGTGGCAAGAAAATAAAATAAAATAAAGGCAACGCCAGAACAAATGGTGAAAATTCCTGTAAACCAGAGTGCCAGTCTGAACGCTATTGTATTAAAAATTTTATACCTCATTGGACTTTCAGTACATACCCCGCACCCCGAACCGTATGAATCAATTTGGGGTCAAAGTCTTTATCAATTTTATCTCTCAATCTGCAAATTCTTGCTTCAACAACATTGGTCATCGGATCAAAATTATAATCCCAGACATGCTCCATAATCATGGTTTTTGACACCACCCGTTCTCTGTTACGTAACAAATATTCCAGAAGAGAAAATTCAAGGGGCTGTAATTCAATCACCGCATCCTTTCTTTTTACCTGCCGCTTCACGATATCAACGCTTAAATCGGCATACGCAAGATTTACGGGATCTGTGATATTGCCGGCCCGCCTGATAAGCGCCTGTACCCTTGCAAGAAGCTCAGAAAAGGCAAACGGTTTTGTCAGATAATCATCCGAACCGGCCTGAAGACCATTGACTCTGTCATCCACTCGATCTCTTGCACTTAAAATAATAATCGGCGTATTATTTTTCTGTTCCCGAATTTTTTTGATTAAGGAGATGCCATCCATTCCCGGCAGCATAATATCCACCACCATAGCATCATAAAATACTTCACCGGCCATTTCAAACCCCTGGTTGCCGGTGATGGCATGATCAACCGCAAACCCTGATGATTTAAGGCCCTTTTGAATGAATTCGGCATGAATTCGGCAATTTTTATATCATCTTCAATAACCAGAATTCTCATAATACACCTCCTGTTATAGTCTTCTCTATTCACTGCATTATAATGCCTTGGCAAAACAAATCAATGGATTTGATTTTTTAAACATATCCCTGTAAACTTGCCCTGATTTTGGATTTGTAAAATTTTAAACAAGGAAAATTTTTCTTTATGAAATATACGTGGTGGATTTTTCAGGTAGGCCTGATGCTTATATCTGTTTTTTTCCTGATTTTCGGATTCGATCTTATTATTGGCGCCTATTCTTTGAAAGATCCTTTCAGTTTTATCATGACCTTTTTTTCTGCAAGCTTTATCATACTGATCAGCTTAGCGTTGGCGATCAGTTTTCTGATTAAAATGATCAGAGTTTATCGACAAATTAACACTCCAAAGAATAACAATCTATCATGAGTAATATTTTCAGCCTTAAAAATGTTTCAAAAA
>JAFCZY010000376.1 GCA_019314105.1 Deltaproteobacteria bacterium | reverse complement strand
AATAACCGCCTTTTTTATTTCAGGCATGTTTCTGATTGCTCTTGACGCTTTATCAACAAGCTCGCCGGTCTCATAAATGACCTTGTATTTTGTGTGGTGTTTTATTTTATCCCAAAGTTTTTTAAAATTTTCATCAAGCTCAAACCCCTTGCGGTATTTTACCTTTTTTCTCTTTTTCCTGTTTTTAATTCTACCTTTGAATGAGACTCCGCATTCATTTTCTATTTCATTTTGAAGCTGTTTTGCAAAATCTTCATAGCTTTCATTTGCAATAACCGTCAGTTTGTTTATCACAGGATTATGAATTCTCAGACCGGACTGGTCAACGGCAAGCCGCATTCCCCTTCCTATTTCCTGCCTTTTCTTTAAATCAGACCGGGTTTCATTCAATGTGCAGATCTGAAAAACATTCGGGTTGTCCCAGCCTTCACGCAAAGCGGAATGGCTGAATATAAACCTTAACGGCTCATCAGCGCTGAGCAGCCGTTCCTTATCCTTCATTATCAGTTTAAAAGTATCAATATCGGCCTGGGATCTTGCCGCTTTCTGAGTATCTTTGAATTTACCTTTTTTATCCTGTGCAAAATATCCATTATGAACATCTTCAACCGAAAAAGGTATCAGCCCCCTGTATGCCGATTTTGAGCTGATTGCCTTGAATGATTCCTCAAACCATTTTGCAAATTTTCCCTGCACCAGATTTCCGTTCTCATCATACTTCCGATAGTTGGCAACCCTGTCTATAAAGAACAGGGAAAGGACTTTAATCCCTTTATCCTTATATTTCTTTTCCTTGATAAAGTGTTCCTTAACGGTTTTTTCAATCTGAAACTTCATTACTTCATCCGTCATGCCGCCCTGTGAATCACCCACAAAAAGGTCTTCTCCATTTGACAGGGAAATAAATTCCGCCTCCACATCTATGCCGTTTATAATATAACCCTGTTTATAAATTTCCCTATTTTGGGAAAGTTTATAAAGGTCGTCCCCGACCTTTGCAGTAATGGTTTTTCTTTTCACACCATCATTTGTGTTTACATCAATAGACAGCCTGGCAGATGTCCGTGTTTTTGTGGCGGATACTTTTTCAAGTCTGATAAAAGCGTCATTAAAATCGTTTTCAGTTACAATGGAGTCCACTTCAATCTGTTTAACCAGCCCAAGATCGTATGCTTTTACCGGATCAAGGCTGTAAATCAGATTATATTGATTGATGTGAGTTGCAGAATAACGAAAAGTGCAAAAATAATTCAGGTTCTCAATGGCCTTTTTCCTGATCTCGGTTTCCATATTCTGGGGTTCATCCACAATTACAAGCGGCCTGGTGCTTTGAATGAATTCAATCGGTTTTTTGCCTGTAAGTTTGTCATTGGGCCTGTTGATAACGTTTTCATCCTTTGCAAATGAATCGATATTTATAACCAGAATCTGAATCGCATTGCTGGAAGAGAATCCCCTGAGACTAGAAACTTTTCCGGAATCATACACGTCATAATTTACAGGGGTTCTGTCATAAAGGTTCTGAAAATGATCAAAGGTGATCTCAAGATTTTTAAGGACACCTTCACGGATGGCCACACTCGGAACAACAATAACAAATTTTTTAAACCCATACTTTTTATTCAGCTCATATATCGTTCTGATATATACATAAGTCTTTCCAGTACCGGTCTCCATCTCAACGGAAAAATGCATTCCATCCAGTTTTTGGGGAATACTGTTAAGCCCGTTTCTTTTCTGAATTTTTTGCAAGTTGCTTAAAATCCGCTCTCTGGAAATAACAATTTGGTTGCCGACTCCATTTTCATTAAAAAGCTGGCCGTTTTCAGAAATCGAAAAACCAAAATCTCCCTGGCTCAAAGGCTGGCCTTCAAAAATATCTACTATGGTTTTTACAGCATCAAGCTGGTACTGCTGATTGGGATCAAAATGGAGTTTCACTGAATTTTTTCCTCAACTTGTACAGAAATGCTTATTCTGGCTTTAATTTCCTCATAAATTGGCAAGTCAATATGCTCACCTGTTTCTAATGTCACAGCAAGCCCATATGGGACTTCTTCATCAAGACTTTCCGCATCTTCCTTGCATACTACTGATATTTTTAAAAAATCGCCATCTTGATATGAAACAACCTTGTTTCCTTCTAATACTTCGTGTTGCACAGTTCCATTTTTGACTTGTCGCCAGTCCGCGTTTATTCTATTAACGCCTATATCACTCTTTGGAGGTTCAACAGACAGATTTGCTTTTCTATATTTTCTGTTTGCTGGGTTAATAGGGCTAAACCAGGCCAGAGTAATCGTTAATCGTCTCATTTCATTTATGCCACTTAAACATGGTGGTAAAGGAAACCGGAAATCATGCTTATCATCCTTTTTTATTTCCCCAAAGCCGATAGCCGTTGCTCTTTGAGAGGTGCATTCCAAGACACGGTGAATGTTTGGCACGCCAAATCC
>JAFCZY010000375.1 GCA_019314105.1 Deltaproteobacteria bacterium | reverse complement strand
GGGAATTCCAGCCTTAAAGAATATCATCAGTGATACAGCATGGCAACTGCCGCATATGCAAACTCCGTGGGTTGGGTCATGGCTCAGGGTACGGGAACTACTGGAGCAGAATGAAAACAATTGGATCGGATACAGCGATTTTTGCCAGATATGCCAATCAGAAGGACTGGACGAAAAACAAATCGATATTCTGGATGAATACCTGCACGATCTGGGTGTAATAATTCATTTTCGAGATATTAAAGTACAGGATATGGTGATCTTAAAACCAGAATGGGCAACAAAAGCATTTTATAAGATCCTGGATACGGATGCGGTTAAAGAGCGGGAAGGTATTTTATTAAACAGTGAATTGGGACAGATATGGGATACCAGTATCTATCCACATGATATTCATTCAAAATTGCTGGAACTCATGAATAAATTTGAACTGGTATATGAACTGCCGGATAAGAGAAGTCACCTGGTTGCTGAACTTCTGCCCAGCACTCAGCCTGAGTTTAAATGGGATACAAAGGACAATTTGCGTTTTTATTACCGGTATGAGTTTTTACCCGCCGGTGTGATGACCCGCTTTATCGTGCGTATTCATCAGGATCTTGAAAAAAAATCAGATGGCATACAATTATGCTGGCGTGAAGGTGCAGTATTGTGTCGGGAAGGAACACGGGCTTTTGTCAGGGTCAGGCCATTGGAAAAATTGATAGAAATAAGCGTAGACGGAAGCAATAAAAAGGAATTGTTGACAATCATACGGTATCATTTCGATGAAATAAATAAATCCATCAAGAAAGTAAAGATTGTGGAAGAAATACCATGTAATTGTTCAATAAGTTGCCCTCATAGATTTGATTATAAACAATTATTGAATGCTGAAAAACGAAGCAAGGTTACTGTTGACTGTCCTGATAGCTGGAACGAAGTGTCACTTTCATTATTGTTAGATGGGTATGAAAAGAAGGGTTACAGAATTATCACAGAAAATAATACTGAAAAGAAATCAGATACCAAAGAAAGTGTGGAAAAAGATAAGCTGCAACCAAGTACTTATATTTTACATATTTCAGATATCCATCTGGCAACAAAAAGCGAGGCTCAGATATATAGCACTCAACTCGAAGCTGATTTAATCAACAACCTCAAAGTCAAAAAACTCAAATATCTAGTCGTTTCAGGCGATATTGCCAACCGTTCGGAGGATGGGGAGTACAAAGCAGCGGTTAATTTTATTGAGGGACTTATCGAACGTTTCGACATAGACAAAAGTCGTATCATTATCGTGCCAGGCAACCATGATCTAAACAGGGATTTTTCTGAAGAAGCATATCAATTTGTTCCAGAAAGTAAGATTCCAGAGGACTTACCAGAGGGGAAATGTATTCAAGGTCCTGCAGGGATTTTGTTTCGAGATGAGGATTTATACCGACAACGGTTTGCCAATTTCAATCTTCATTTTTACGAAAAAGTGTTTGGTACACAGTATCCACTTGACTATGCCGAACAGGGAATCCTTCACAAATTCCCAGATGACCGCATTCTTTTTCTGGCATTAAATTCATGCTGGGAGATTGACCATCACAAACCTCACAAGAAACGTTCTAGTATACATATGACTGCTCTATCTAATGCCTTGAGTGAAATTTTAGATGGTGAATATAATGATTGGCTCAAGATAGCTATCTGGCACCATCCGATAAATGGTCCAGATGCGATGAAAAATGTAGATTTTCTGGAACAACTTGCCAATAATGGGTTTCAGATTTGTATGCATGGACATATCCATGAAGCTAAAAGAGAGTTATTCAACTATGGCCAACGAGGGATGACTATAGTTGGGGCAGGAACGTTTGGTGCACCAAAGAATCAGCAGGTGCTTAGTATCCCATTACAGTATAATCTTTTAGCTCTTAATTCGAAAAAAGACAACATTATTGTTAATACCCGCAAGAAAGAAAAACCAGACGGTGCTTGGTCAGCTGATTCCAGATGGGGAGATTTTAACAATCCACGACCGAGGTATGAAATAAAATTGAAATCCTGGATATAGCCACCCCGAAAAAGATAATCGCCATAACCAAAAGCATCCCCATTTCTTTCACAATCCCCCAAGCAGCATGTCATAAAATATCCAGGGTGTGCGACTTGATGAAAACAGGACTCCCGCCAAGTTCGTCTGCAAAAATATCTATCTTAAATCACGTTGGCTGGTTGATGGAGTCAAGGGAGCCGGAATCAATGGATGGCATGATGGCGGGTTTTATGAATGTCATGGCCTGGAATGCCACTATGGCTATGAAAAATGCCTGATCATCCAAAATATCTAAATTACTTTTACTTTATTTACTTCATTTGCTTTACAGCCTGTAGTTCCATTTCTCGGATTCGTATTTAGGTAACAGTTCCTGCGCCATCTTTTCCTCGCTCTCGCTTGGTTTTGAATCGATCAGTTCCACACCG
>JAFCZY010000374.1 GCA_019314105.1 Deltaproteobacteria bacterium | reverse complement strand
CGCTTTTGTTAAGAGGAACTTTCCCTGTTTAAGATATCTTAATCCCCCATGAACCATCTTTGACGACCGGCTTGACGTTCCCCAGGCAAAATCCTTTGCTTCGACAAGAAGCACCCGATACCCTTTTTTTACAGCCTCATAAAAAGTACCGGCCCCGGTAACCCCGCCGCCAGCTACAATCACATCATATTCTTTATGTATATCAGAAAATTTCATCTTGTTCTCTTCCGGATCTTCTCAAAATGAATTAAACATATTAAGGAACGATCCCGTGTTTCATGGAGATTTTATCGAACATGACAGCGATGCCGGCAGCAAGCTCATATACGATATGTATAGTAGCATTCATGTCGGCTGATGAATCAAAAAACAAATGGAAATCGGATTCCATTCCATCTTCCGGTTTCCAGTAACAAATCAGCATGGGAAGTTTAGGCAGAGGATAGAGAACCAGTGATATGTCGGATTCATAATGATTTTTCACTTTTTTACCATTAAAAATAAGGATCAAATCTTCAAACAAATTGGTATATCTATCTGCGATCTGTTTGAAAGCCTTTTCCGATCGCTGGACAAACAGACCGTTCATTTCACGACCGCCTTCAAGCTCTCTGAACGGTACCCATTTCCCTGTCAAAGGGACGCCTTTGCAATGAAGGACATATCCTGTAACAGACTCAGCAACCCAGGGATTGGTATGGATATCCGAAAACATATTACCGGATGAATCCATGGAAAATAGTTTGCCAAAAATCCTGATGGTCAGCTTTCCTTTTGAAAAAATTCCCCCCACCCTTTGGGCAGCACTTTCCAGATCACAGGAATTTATTTTATTTTTCAAATCCACCAGCAGAGATTCACGGTATGCTTCAATTGTCATTTTTTTCTTTTGTTTGCCCTGATATCGTTCAAGCACTTCCCGGCTTAAGACCGGACATTGATTCAAGGACTTGTCTCCCAAAAACCTTTGAGGCAAAGGCAAGGCAGGTTTGTTCATTGCATTTTCTGCAATTGGATTTATCCAGAAGCTTAAACACTTCCATGGCATTGGCAAATTCGGACATATTGTATTCCTCTTTTTTAAACCCTTTTTATATTATGATGCTCTATATGGCAACTGAAAGATGACTCTTTTAAAAAAACTGCCGGGGTTTACAAAAGAAGGGCCGGGTCTTATATTATCCCCAAAATTAATTAAAAATTAAAAAAATGCGGAGCAAACCATTGAAACAGATCATCGTTCTTGCAACCAGAAACAAAGGCAAAACCAGAGAAATTAAAGCACTTTTAAAAGAGTTTCCCATTGATATCAAAAACCTTGATGATTTCGGCCCCATTCCTGACGTCATTGAAGATGGAAAAACCTTTGATGACAATGCCTATAAAAAAGCCGCCTTTACCGCAAAAATCCTGGGCTATCCTGCCATGGCAGATGACTCCGGTCTTTGTGTTGAAGCCCTTGACGGTGCACCAGGGGTCTATTCTGCCAGATATGCCGGTGAAAACGCTACGGATGCGGACAATGTTAAAAAAATGCTGACAGATTTAGACGGCATTGAAAACCGGAATGCCGCTTTTCAATGCGTGATTTCCATTGCAGTTCCTACGGGCGCTGCCTTAACCTATGAAGGGGAATGCAAAGGTATCCTTACAAAAGAACCCATGGGTGACAATGGATTTGGATATGACCCCCTCTTTTTTTATCCTGACTTTAATAAAACCTTTGCCCAGCTGACCATTGAAGAAAAGGGGAAAGTCAGTCACCGGGGGAAGGCATTAAAGGAAATTGCAAATGAAGTCGATAAAATTATTGAATGGGTTGACATGAACATGCCCATATTTAAACAGGTACTCTGCAAAAGAGATAGGTCATGACTCCCTCATCATTTAAAAATCTTGTCAAAAAAAACAGATCCTGCCGACGGTTTAATAATGCCCACAAAATTGATGAAAAAACCTTGCAGGAACTGGTTGATCTTGCCAGAAACTGCGCATCGGCGGCCAACAAACAACCCTTAAAATATATCATCTGCCGAGATGACGCTAAAAACCAGGAAATCTTTTCCTGCCTGGGCTGGGCAGCCTATTTAAAAGACTGGAAAGGCCCTGTAAAAGAAGAAAGGCCTTCCGCCTATATTGTCATCATGGGGGACCATACTATTTCAGATAAATTCTGGTGCGATCACGGCATCGCAGCCCAGACCATGCTGCTGGGCGCCAGAACCATGGGACTTGGTGGGTGTATGTTTGGGTCCATCAATATCAAAAAGCTCACAGCGGCTTTGAATATCGGAAATCATCTGGAAATCAAGCTGGTAGTGGCATTGGGAAAACCCGTTGAAAAAATCCAGATTGATGCATTAAATGAGAACGGGGATATCAAATACTGGCGGGATGAAAGCCAGGTGCATCATGTTCCCAAAAGAAGCCTCATTGATATTATTACGGGTTCATGGTAAAGCAAAAAAAAATTCTTCTTGTCAATCCCGCCTGCCTGGATAAAAGGATTTCCGGAGAAGATGCCGGTATCGTTCCCATAGGGCTCTATTATATCGGAGCGCTGCTGATTGAAAACGGCTTTGACGTCAAAATCATCAACCTGGCAGATATCAAGGATGACCCTGTAAAAATATTCAAGGGGTTTATCACCGCTGAACAGCCGGATATTATCGGATTCTCCGTAATAAACCCGAACCGCTGGAATGCAATGGAATGTGCCAAAGCAGCAAAACAAATCAAACCGGATATCACCCTTGTTTTTGGCGGACCTGCACCGACATTTCTTGCAGATCATCTGCTGACCACCTGCCCTGATATTGATTTTATTGTTACAGGAGAAGGGGAAATCACCTTTCTTGAACTTGTCAATGAGCTTGAAAACAGGATCGTCGGTTCCTTTGAAAATATTAACGGACTTGTCTTTAAAAAAGACGGGCATATTATCCAGACCGCCCCACGGCAGCCGATCAAAGCACTTGACACACTGATCCATCCTTCAAAATATTTTGTGTATCAGCACCTTGCCATGTCACGGGGCTGTCCCGGAAAATGCACCTTTTGCGGATCTCCCAAATTCTGGGGAAATCAAACATTAAGATTTCATTCCCCTAAATGGTTTGCAGATGAAATTCAAACCCTGACCCAAAAGGGGGTCACCCATTTTTATATTTCAGATGATACCTTTACAGCGGACAAACAACGGGTGATTGAATTTTGCAATCTTATTATTGACAGAAAGCTTGGCATCACCTGGAATGCTATTTCAAGGGTGGATGCCATTGATGCAGACATCCTGTTTGCCATGCGAAAGGCCGGGTGCATTCACTTAAGTTTTGGCGTTGAATCCGGATCGGAAAAAATCCGGAAGGTGCTTGGCAAACCCCTAAAACAAGAAAAAATCATAACCGCTTTTTCCCTGACC
>JAFCZY010000373.1 GCA_019314105.1 Deltaproteobacteria bacterium | reverse complement strand
TCTTTCCTTTGGAAGCGGATCCGAACGGCGTAGTCGTTGTTGTCGCGCCAAACGGTGTGGTACCACTTTTCTGAATACCCGTATTCATATATCCTTCATTGTCATAGCAGATATAAATAAAAGGTTCGTTTCTTTCTGCAGCACCGGACAGGTTGCCAAATCCGATATCTGCGGCTGTTCCATCCCCGTTGAAACAGACAACCGTGTTATCAATACCTGCTTTTCTATAATATCTGGCAAGACCTGTGGCATTTGCCGCTGCACCGGTCATCAGCGTTCCAAAATACGATAATGTATGCCAGGATTGATTGTTTTGTCCAAGAAGTACCGGCGCTGAACAGGATGGTGTCCCTGTAATAACGATATCATTTCCCAATACCTGGGGAATAAACCGCACTAAAAGTTCAAGGCCGCAACCCGGGCAGAATGCCACCCCTTTTGAAAAGGGATCGTCATGCTTGAGGTAATCCAGTACTTTCGTCAGCTTACCTTTCTTTTTGCCTGTCATTTTAACGCCCTCCCATGCTTCCGGATAGCAAATCCATGTAACCTCACGAACCTCTTTACCTGCTGCAAGACCGCAAGTTGTATCAATCATTGTCTCGACATTGGCTGTTGTGATATCAGTATTGGCGATACCATCAATAAAACTGACCATTTTAGCCCCTTCAAGCTGAGTTTCAAAGGCTTTTAACTCAGTATAAATGGGACCGCCCTTAAATCCAAAGCAAAGACTCCTGTCCACTACCCCAATGGCTTTTTTACCCTTAAGCGCTTTCACCATTGCTTCACCGGGAAAGGGTCTGTACATTCTCATTTTTAAAAGGCCAACCTTGACACCTTCTTCCCTTTTCGCATCAATAACGGTTTTAATGGTACCGCACATGGACCCTGAACCCACCAGAACCACATCTGCATCATCCATTCGATATGCTTCAACCTGCCCCCCGTAACTGCGGCCGAAAATCTCTTGATATTCTTTATCTATCTGCTCAAACTTGGCCTTGGATCTCTCCATGGCAGACACATGTTTATGGCGAAGCTCAAGATATCCTCCAAGGATGCCATGGGAACCGCAGCCCAGTTTGCCGCCGGGAACCAGTTTGGTTCTTTCGGGCTGATCCTTTAAAACAGCTAAAAATCTGTCAACCTCTTCCTGAAAGGGCACATCCACAACTTCCGACAGGTAAGACAGATAGAATCCGTCATAATGAACCATGACCGGCACCTGTATGTCATAATCCTCTGCCAGACGATAGGCCTGGAGAACTAGATCAAGGACTTCCTGGCAGTTTTCAGCAATAAGGAAAATCCATCCGCTATCCCTTGTGGAAATCATGTCCTGCTGCCCGGAAGAGACAGCAATAATCCCCGGTGTCTCTCGGTTGACATTGACCATAACCACGGGCGCTCTCGCCCCTGCCGTTGCCAGAACCGCATCATACATAAACACAAGTCCCCATGAAGACGTGGCGGTAAAAACTCTCCCGCCGGCAAGGGAGGCCGCCATAACAGCATTCATGGCAGAGTTTTCACCCTCAACCGTAATCAGTTCACAATCCATTTCTCCATTTGCATGAAATTTGGAAATTTGTTCAATGATCTCGGTTTGAGGTGTAATCGGGTATGCGGCCACCACATCCGGACGGGCAAGTTTTGCTGCGATCGCTGCGGCGGCATTTCCGGTTATCACCTTAATCTGTGAGTTTGCTTTGGCGTTTATTTTTGTATTCATTTTTGAAACTCCCCCTCCGCTATCATGGAAATGGCTTTTTTGGGACATTCTTTAGCACAAATCCCGCATCCTTTACAAAATGCCAGGTCAGGAGAAAAATAGGATTTTTCAACCATCTCCATTACCTGAATCGGACAATAAATCGCACAAAAACCACAGAATATACATAGATCCTTGTCAACAACCGGTCGTTTGGTTCGCCAATCCCCGGTATCAGAACACATCAGGGGATCATTTGCATCTGACCACGGCCCTTCATGCTTAAAAAATTTGTTTAAAGACATACAAATCTCTCCTCCTTAGAAAATAAGATGACCCTTTATGAAATATAAACCTTCAATTGTATCTATTTCATAGCTATTAGATAGCGATAGTGTAATTGCATTGTCAAGTAAAAAAATAATTTTTAATGAAAAGAAATATCAAAATTAAACAATAAGAAGTGGTAGTTATAGAATTTATGCGGGTTTCAAAATTTTTAAGATAGTTGATTAATCAACTATCTTTTAGCCAGGCAACGAGACTCTTCTTCATGGTTTAAGCTTCATATCTGTATCCCACGCCATGAACAGTGGTGATAAGGGACGGATTGGAAGGATCGGTTTCTATTTTTTTTCGAAGTTGTGCAATATGTTGGTCAAGGGTCCGGGTCGTGCCGAAATAATCAATCCCCCAGACGGTATTCAAAATATTATCCCGGCTTAAGACTTCTCCCGGATGGTCATGAAAATGCCGGATCAGCTTAAGTTCTCTTTCCGAAAGATCAATGTTCCTGCCCTGCCCGGACAGTTTAAAGGTTTTAGAGTTTACTTCAAATTGTCCAAACATGAATGGGCTCCGGACAGGGTCTTTTTTTACCGTTGCCTGCCTTTTTGATCTGCGAAGCACGGCAGCTATCCTTGCCAAAAGTTCATGAACACCAAAGGGTTTGGTTATATAATCATCCGCTCCAAGCTGAAGCCCTACGACCTTATCGATTTCCTCACCTTTGGCCGTCAGCATAATAATGGAAACCTCTTCATTTATTGCTCTGATCTCCCGACAGACATCATATCCGCTTTTTCCCGGCATCATGATATCCAGGAGAACCAGATCAAAAGAATCGGTTTTAAACAATTCCAAAGCCGCTTCACCATCTTTGGCTTCGGTTACCCGATAATCTTCGCTTTCAAGGGTATCCACAAGCCCCATTCTGATGTTCATATCATCTTCTGCCACAAGAATTTTAATCTGACTCATGATGTTTTATCC
>JAFCZY010000372.1 GCA_019314105.1 Deltaproteobacteria bacterium | reverse complement strand
GACTTCAATAAGGGGAAACCTTTTTTTAATTTCAATCAAAGTCTCAACACCATCCATTCCGGGCATTTTCACATCAAGAATAATTGCTTCAATTTTTTTATTATTCTCAAGCTCCGCCAATGCCTCTTTCCCACCGTAAACAGCCGAAACATCCATCTCTCTTTTTTCCAGACGTTTGGTAATAGTATCCAAAAACGGTTTTTCATCATCTACAAGTAATAATTTAATTTTATTCATGTTTATTCTCCTTAATTATCTGATTCACTCATCATCTAATTCATTTTTATTATCCTGGTTTTCAATTATTTCATCCTGAAACGGTATCCATATGCGAAATTTTGTCCCCACACCCACCTGGCTGTAAACATCTATTTTCCCTCCCATTTTTTGAATGATACCATAACATATTGAAAGACCCAGACCCGTGCCTTTCCCCACTGCTTTTGTGGTAAAAAACGGATCAAATATCCTGTTAAGGTTATCTTTTGGGATACCGGGTCCATTGTCCTCTATTGAAATTACCAGATGATTTTTTTCAATCGTACTCACTTTGGTTTCAATGGTAATCGTGCCGCCACTTTTTTCCATGGCATCAATGGCGTTATTGATTAAATTAAGAATCACCTGCTGGAGTTCAGAAGGCGATATTCTGATATACGGAATCCCCTCATTCAAATTTGTTTTAATAATGATATTATTATATCTCGCCATTTGAGCTGTCAGGGTAACGATTTCCTTTATGGCATCATTCACTTGGACATCATTGAGTGTAGAATCTGTTTTCCTGGCAAAACTGAGCAGTTTATGGGTAATTTCTTTGCACCTTTTGCCCTGGGTATTAATCTGCTTAAGTGCACGGGTAAATTCATCCAGATTTTCGCATTCTTTTAACTCTTCTTCTTCAAGAAGGTCCTCTATCCATCCAGCCTCTTCCACCATGATAGCAACCGGATTGTTAATTTCATGGGCAATGCCGGCAGCAAGTTCTCCTATGGTCGCCAATTTCCCACTTTCGATCACCTGTTTGTTCATGGACTCGCTTTTTTCGTCTGCACTGGAAATAAGCTTCACAATATTGCGGGGAAGTATAAACGCAACCGAAAGGATGGCAATGGATCCAAAAATAAATATAACCAAGGCAAGTAATTGTGTCTCCCATAAATCACGAAAGGCATCATTTAAATCCTGGCGAAATACCATTAGCCAGTCAATATTTTTCAATTTCGAGGTGATACATAAATATTTATTTCCCAAGATATCTTCTCTTTTTGCAAATACCGTTTCATCATTTTTATAACACTCACTATCCAACATTGAGGAAATAATTGAATGTTTAAGTTCCACATTCGTCTGGGTTTGCAATTGCCCCTTGCTATTAATAAGAAAAGCAATGCCGGTTTTCCCAATATGAATATTTTCTACCAGAGAATTAAATGCCATAAAATTAATGGTTGATCGTAAAATATAATTCACCCCATTCGATGTGACCTTTACGGCAATAATAAAATGAGGACGACCTCTTAAACCGGCAAACACATCACTGATATAAAAAGGCTTGTCTTTTGCGGTTTTAAACCATTGAGCATCTGAATAATCTGCATTTTCAAACTTGAACGGCCCTTCATACGCAAATTGAATACCATTTTCATTGACCAGTCCCAAATCTGTAAATACATCTCCATATTCTTTTTGCAACAATGCCAGATGTTTTTTCAGAAACATCTCTGGTGACTGTTTCCTGTTGTTAAAATTCTGGGCCAGATATCGAATATTTCCCAGTTTTTCTAATAAAAAAGTGTCAATATTCTGAGTATGTTTTTGAACCAGTTCTGAAATATGGGCCTGTATTTTTTCTGTATAGGTCAAGTTAAATCGATAAACAAGAATACCGGTAGTCAATATCATGGGGACAAAAGAAACAACCAGTATCAAAATCATAATTTTTCTTGCCAATACATGGTAAAATGCTTTTCTATCCGTTAAAAATTGTTCCATTCTGTTTTTCCTTTTTACACTTTCCCATTCACCACCCTAGTATATTTAAATCATAATACAAGATACATGCCAGGCAAAAAACCGGAACTATTCAAGCGATAACCTATTAAAAACACAAGGAAAAATGCTGCGTAAAAATAACTGATGGTACTAAAAAATATGTCAATTATTTTTACACTATGTAAAGAAAGTCGACTAAGAATAAATAAATCGGCCCATAACTATTCTAAGTTGCGAAGCCTTTAAAAAATCAAAATCTTGTTGGATATAAAAAAAACCATTGCGAATTATTTCTTTCTCAATTTTATCCGTACCTAACCTATAACCTAAATTCAGAAAGGATTTTAAAAATGCTGTTTAACACAATAAAAAAACAAGATTTTTTCGACTTCTATTTTCCGGATTTTCAATGTATCGGGCCTAAAAAAGTCGGAACAGATAACAACGGCAAACCCATTTATCAATTCCTGCCCTTTTCCTCTTTT
>JAFCZY010000371.1 GCA_019314105.1 Deltaproteobacteria bacterium | reverse complement strand
CGGATTTTAAAAAACGCATGAAGCAATTAACCCCTGAAACATATGTCGGGCTTGCCCAAAATCTGGTTGATATTTATTTTAAAAACAAATGACAGACAATTTATCAAAAAAAGAAGGCACATTACTTTTGCAACTCGCAAGGGAAAGCATTCTACGTGAGTTTGAAAAAGAAGATAACGCACTTGGATTTTTAAAGACCAAGGTGTCAGCTTTAGTTTTGGAAGAAACCCGTGGAATTTTTGTCACCTTACATAAAAAAGGAAATCTCAGAGGCTGTATTGGTAATATCGAGCCGGTTAAAACGGTCTTTGAAGGGGTCAGAGATAACGCAAGACATGCCGCCTTTAATGATTCAAGGTTCAGCCCGCTGTCCTATGAAGAGTTAAAGGAGACACTTATCGAGGTCAGTATTCTAACTCGACCGCAAAAGCTTGATTACACTGATGCAAAGGATTTAATGGCAAAGATCAGGCCTGATATTGATGGCGTGATGATCAAAAAGCATTATCATAGTTCAACTTTTTTGCCTCAGGTATGGAAACAGCTGAAAGAGCCTGAAACATTTTTAACCCACCTTTGTATGAAAGCCGGATTATCACCGGATGAATGGAAATCCGGCGGCCTTACTGTCTTAACCTATCAGGTTCAATCGTTTGAAGAGGAACAATAATATATGGCAATTGATCGGCAATTATTGGAAGTGATTTCATCAATCGATAACTTTGACGATTTAAACTGCTTTTTTGAAGATATCTTCACGCCTGCTGAACTGGAAGATATTTCTTTGAGATGGAAGCTTCTAAAGGATCTTCACAATGGACTGACCCAGCGTAAAATTGCAGAGAAATACGGTATCAGCCTGTGTAAGATTACAAGAGGGTCAAAGATTTTGAAGAATAAAAATTCCGTCGTATTAAAAGTATTAAATTCCTAAATGTCCGATATGAGCTTTAATGCCATCGTTGACCATAACTCCAAATTTAATTGTTCAAGGTTTTTCGTTTTTTTCCATGCAAATTGAAAGAGTTCCAAACCAGGGGAAAATTTTTCAGGAACAGTCGTCAGTATCCTGAAAACAGCCCCCAGGTGAACCTTCCCGACATCTGTAATATCCTCGCTGATCACTCCGATAAAATGAGGCAGATCATCTTCAGACCTTTGATCGAGTTCTTCATTTAATTCCCTTTCCATACCGGTAATCAGGATTTGTTTAAACGCATCATTTTGTGTTTTCATGTCAACAGGGTTAATATGACCGCCTATCCCAATGGAACAAAGGTTGTGAAGCCGTTGTTCATTTCCTTTCCGGTTATATATAGCCGTTTTTTCAAAATCACTGGTTTGAAGAATGATATAGGGAATAATTTGTTTGTATGAGGGGTCTTTTTCGGCATCTGATCGGTTAATAAACTCAAATCCTGTAGCGGCACAATGTTCAATGAATAGATCCAGTTCCAATGGCACAATGCTTTTTTGCTGCACCCATGATTCTGGTAAGCGGTTCCTTTTAATACATAATACGGTTTCGTTTTCAGTCACAAAAATTATCCTTTTGATTATTGATGAATCCTAAATTTCATATGTTTATCATACCTTGCAAGAAAAATGAAAGAACGATTTTCAGGGTTTTGATAGAGATTTTATCGGGTCTGTGATATTGAAGATATAAAAAATATTAAACATAAAAGGGGCTTATGTTATTTTTAAATAAATATGCAATTCAAAAAATAGATCAAAATAGTATTCAAACAGCTATTGAACAGGCTTACAGACTGGTGTTGAGTCAAGATTATAATATGCCGGACAGAATGCATATAGCAGACAAACAAAACACATTGTTGCTAATGCCCTGTTTTTCAGAAAAATTTTTTGCAACGAAATTGGTTTCAGTTTTTCCTGAAGCACAGCAACACGGACAACCGGTAGTGAATGGGGTGATGGTTCTTTCCGATAATATTTCAGGTCAGCCTCTGGCCATCATGGATGGTGCAGCAGTTACTGCCCAGAGAACAGGCGCTGTCGGAGGATTAGGAGTCAAGCTTTTGACCGCAGAATCAATACAGACTGCTGGTGTTTTGGGTGCCGGGGTACAAGGGCTTAGCCAGGCCCGATATCTTTTGTTTAACCGTAAGATAAAAACCCTTTATATTTATGATTTGTACAAAGAATCTGCAATAAAGATGAGCAGGATACTGAAAGAAGAATATCCGGATGTTGACTGTGCAATAACTGAGAATGCAAACCAACTGGTTGAAAATTCCAAGGTAATCATTGCTGCGACAACGAGCCAAAACCCTTTGTTTGAAACCATTCCCGATCTTGTTATGGGAAAAATTTTTATTTCAATCGGTTCTTTTCGACCCGACATGCAGGAGTTCCCAGATACAGTGATTGCAACGGCAGATGATGTTTTTGTTGACACCCTGTTTGCTGTCAAAGAATCCGGTGACATTGCCATTCCTTTAAAAAATCATGTTGTAACAAA
>JAFCZY010000370.1 GCA_019314105.1 Deltaproteobacteria bacterium | reverse complement strand
GCATTCATTCCAGCTCCCAATGAACATCTGGCCGGATTGGAACAAGTAAACAAAGGGATCTGTGCTTCCTGAAGGTGTAGAAAAAGTAAAGCACAGATCAGATACTGCTGGTTATCAGCATGATCTTTTAAGATACTGTGAGAAAGGGGATAATGATCGGTTTGGGAGAATTGAATTTGCAATAGGTTGCAATGTGACCCGGGCTTTTAAAATCGCTGTTACAGAAGTGCCTGGTTCTGAGTGGCAGCCGATTTACAAAGATTATACCGAAAAAAAAACAAATGCCGAAGTTTGCTCAGGTTCTCCTTCTTGGACAAGAAATAATATTAAAAACTTCGGCATAATATTTTTATTTACAATCCACAAAGTTTTTTCAAAGTTTCTTCATTTTTCCATAATGATATTTCATTAGTTAAGTCAGGATTTGCCTTCTCCAAAGCCTTGCGCAGCATCGCGCAGCATCTCTATATTAGCTGAGGCATATATTTCAGTGGTGTTGATGCTTGCATGGCCCAAAAATTCCGCTATGTATGAAAGAGGCATTCCGGCTTGGTAGAGGTGCATAGCGCGCGCGTGTCGCACCAGGTGGGGATGAACTCTTCTCCATAATTCTTCAACATGATAGCTACAGTATCGGTGGACAATATATGTGGTATCCCCGACCGAATGGAATAGAAGAGTGGGATAGTGGTTTCATTGGCTGATACAGTGTGAAACCGTCGCATATAATCTTTCAAATGAGCCACAGTTTTTTTCATAAGGGGGATACTTCTGGTTTTATTTCCTTTTCCGGTTACGATTATAAATGGATTTCTCGCTTCCAGATGTAAGTCACTGATCTTTATATCCACAAGCTCCTGTACTATAGTACCTGTATCATATAACAGTATGATTATCATCCTGTTTCGTAAGCCCTTTACAGTCCTTGTATCAGGTTGAACAAGCAAAGCCTTGAGTGCAATTTCCGACATATATTTGACTGGCATTCTTGGTGCCTTCATCAGAGGTATCCTTTTTACTTCCTGATAGATGGAATAAAGGCTAATATCTTCGTCAGCACAGTATTTAAGAGTTGACTTAAGGGCGGAAAGTCTAAGGTTACATGTTGAGATTCCACAATTCCGTTCACGTAGTTCAGCTTAACTATTTTAAAATTGATAAATTTAAAATTATTTGTAACAGACATTATTCACCTACAACTTTTAAAATAGTTCTATCGTCCGTTTCATAATAATAGATAAGGGACTCCTGAAACTCGAACGAGCCACCACGAATGTGATTTCTTTGTAATGTATCAATAACCATTGGAGTTTCCATTACAACTCTCAATAAAATGATTTCCAGTCGCTTCAATGGATTCTATTACTGATAAATCTTCTTTTATTCATAAATGGTGTGAAGTTTCGGGTCAAAGGCTTCTTTTTATTCATAAATGGTGTGAAGTTTCGGGTCAAAGGCTTCTCTTATGCCTTCACCGATAAAGGTGACGGTCATAAGGGTTGTTACAAGGGCAGCTACGACTGAAGAGACAATCCACCAGGCTTCCATGTTCTGCCATCCCTGGGACAACAATTCACCCCAGGAAGGTGTCGGCGCAGGCAGGCCGAACCCCAGATAATCAAGGGATGTCAAAGCGACGATCCCCCCGGAAATGGCAAAGGGCGCATAGGTTACAATCACGGAAATCGTGTTGGGAATGATGTGTTTGAATATAATTCTTGCATGGGAAGCCCCCAACGACCGTACCGCCAGGATATATTCTCTTTCTTTTTCCTTATAGGTCATGGTTCGCATGACCCAGGTAATGCCGATCCATCCGAAAAATGCCATGATCAAAAGCAAAATCATGAAATTGGGAATCACAATGGAGGCAATGATAATGATCACATATAAAAACGGGACATTATTCCATATTTCGATAATCCGCTGGAAGATTAAATCAAATTTCCCTCCGAAATACCCCATGGAACAGCCAATGGTAATACCGATGCTATAGTTCATGATCAAAAGGACAAAAGAAAAAATAATGGCGGTCCGAAATCCGTAGACAAGACGCGCAAAAATATCCCTGCCCACATTGTCGGTTCCCAGAAAATGCTTGTCTTTAAACGAGGGGGGGAACGGTGGATATGAATTGAGTTTTAAATCATTCTCATAAGGATTATAGGGAATCGGAGACAGAATGACAAAATTGGATGACTTTTCAAATTTTTTTTTAAGGTCCCTGTAATTGGTTTCATACTCATAGCCAAGATCAAAGACAGAGCCCGGGATCATAGTTGTATAGGTTGGAAAATAAAATTTGCCGTTGTAATGGACCAGCAATGCCCTTGAATTGATAAACACCTCGGCAGAAAAAGAAAAAAAGATCATCACAAAAAGAATAACAGATATCATTTAAACCTCACTCGGGGATCAACAAGTGCCACACAAATGTCGGATAGAATATTACCGATCATGAACAAGAGGGAGGAAATAACAAGGATACCCATGACCACCGGGTAATCCCTGTCAAGGATGGATTCATATCCCAAAAGCCCCATGCCGTTGATATTAAATACTTTTTCAATTAAAAAAGATCCCATTAAAAGGATGGAAATATTATTTCCAAAACTGGTTGCCAGGGGAATCAGGCTGTTTTGCATGGCATGATTCAGTACGGCTTTTTTAAAGGGAAGCCCTTTGGCAATGGCTGTCCTGACATAATCGGAAGACAGATTATCCATCAGGGTATTTTTCATCAAAAGCGTCATCACAGTGAAAGAACCAATCACATAGGACGCCAGGGGTAAAATAGTATGCCAGGCAATATCCAGAATTTTTTCAAACAGATTCATCTCTTCAAATAAGTCAGACACAAGCCCGCCCAAAGGAAAGATGTCAAAATTAGATGCAAATAAAACCAGCATAAATACGCCTGCCACCCATCCGGGAATGGCATACCCCGTAAAAATAATAATGGATGTGATATTATCAAATCCTGTTTTATGCCGGATGGCCTTTGCCATGCCAAGGGGAATGCAGATCCCGTAAATCATGATCAGGCTTAAAATACCAAAATAAAGAGAGATGGGAATTCGGTCCCTTATCATATCCCAGACCGGATCATAATATCGTGTGGATTGACCCAGATCTCCTCTCAACACTTTGGAAAGCCAGATAAAATAGCTGGTTAATACCGGTTTATCAAACCCGTAGTATTCTTTTAATTTTTGGATTTGTTCGTGGGAAAGGGGTTGCTCGCTGCCCGGACCGGACATGGAAGATGAGCCTGATCCACCGTGGCCAGTCTGCATGGCCCTTGTATCGGTAATGATCCTTTCAATGGGGCCTCCGGGTACAAAACGAGTGATGGTAAACACCATAATAGTGATACCGATAAATGTCGGTATCACTAAAAGCAATCGTCTTATAAAATATGCGGTCATGACATTGTTTTAAATACGGATTCAAGTGCCTTGTCAAGATTTTCAGGTTTTGTGCCACCGGCCTGGGCCATATCTGGACGCCCGCCGCCGCCGCCGCCTACTATTTTAGCCGCAGTTTTTACAATATCGCCAGCTTTATATTTTTTTGTCAAATCCTCTGTCACAATAGAAATCAGCAAGGCTTTGTCATTAGATTCAGCGCCGAGAAGGACAATTCCGGAGCCAATTTTTGTCTTAAACTTATCGGCCAGATCTCTTAACTGGGACGAATTTTCAATCTCCACCCGCTTTGAAATCACCTTGACACCGTTGATTTCTCTTATGGCATCATCCATATTTTCAATTGATTTTGATGCCATTTTTGCTTTCAGGGATTCAAGTTCTTTTTCAAGATTTTTTTTATCCTTCAATACGGTCTCAATCTTTACTACCACATCCTCTTTCGCCCCTTTTAACAGGCTTGCGGCTGATTCGACAAGGGATTGCTCCTTATGAATATAATCAAGACCCATTTGGCCGGTCACTGCTTCAATTCTTCGAACGCCAGAGGCAATTCCCCCTTCTGACAAAATTTTAAACAGCCCGATATCACCCGTTCGATTTGCATGGGTGCCCCCACAAAGTTCCCGTGAGAATTCCCCTTGGGATACCACCCTTACCACATCTCCATATTTTTCTTCAAACAGAGCTGTGGCACCGGCTTTAACCGCCTCATCCATGGTCATCTCTCTGGTTTCAATTGGATGATTTTCACGAATCCTTAAATTGACTTCATTCTCTATGGTCTGAATGTCCTGGGTGGAAATAGATGAAAAATGGGTAAAATCAAATCTTAATCTTGTATCAGTCACAAGAGAGCCCGCTTGTTTAATATGATCTCCCAATACGTTTCTCAACGCCGAATGAAGGATATGGGTGGCCGTATGGTTCACGGCTGTGCTTTGTCTTTTGAGTGCCTCTACTTTGAGTATAAAGGTATCTCCTTTTTTAACCTCTCCTTTTTCAACCACGCCTTTATGGATAACAAGCCCGGTGGGATCTTTCACCGTATCCGTGATGGTGATGGTACAAGTTTTATTTTCAAATCTTCCGGCATCCCCTGCCTGTCCGCCGGATTCTGCATAAAATACCGTGGCAGCAGTAACGATTTCAATGGCATCACCCTGCTTGGCCGTTTCAATTTCCTTATCGTCCTGAACAATGATGAGCACATCAGATCTTCCTTCAATAGTGTCATAGCCTTCAAAAGAAGTCTTTATCCCTTCTGACGTCAGGGCTTTATAGGCAAGTCCTACGCCCGCGAATTTTTTAGTGGACCGGGATCTTGCTTTCTGTTCTGCCATCTTCTTCTCAAACCCGGCTATATCCAGATCAATATCCATTTCCTTAACATGATCGACAATGATATCCACTGGAAACCCAAACGTATCGTAGAGTTTAAAAATTACATCCCC
>JAFCZY010000058.1 GCA_019314105.1 Deltaproteobacteria bacterium | reverse complement strand
TAAAACAACAAGCCATTCCTTTTTTGGATAACACTTTTCCACATAAAGGGCATACTCGTTCAGTTCTGTTTCCGCTGCATCCCTCTTTAACCACAGTTGGAACCATCATCCCTTTACATTTGCGACATTGGATCTTATCAATATTTTCATTTCCAACCATTTTATCTCCCTTCCGATTAAGATAAACAATTGAATTATAATTAGCATTGTTTAAATCAAGAGTCAAAAGTTTCTCAGCAATTCTAATTTTGATGAACCTGTAAACGTCTGATATTTTGATATAAAAATAAGTATCAATATATCAAATTTATGTAAAGGAATATTCAATTATATTTGTCTAAGTACAACCAAATGAGTAAATATTCCATTAACCATAATTGGAGACAGAATTGAATGGAAAAAACAGAATACCATCAAACTTTTATATCAAAAAATTAGATAGTGTTCACTTTAGCCGCATTTTTACAAATTTGCTATACCTGCCAGTGGAAGGTTGAGTGCCTTTCGTGAGCATATGGATCGTTGCTTACAAGCTCTTGATTACAGTCGCGATTAAACCGCCATGGTGTTTGAGCGAAGAATGAGCGAGTTCATGGCGGTCAGCGAAGGTAATCCTAGAGCTTGTGGCAATGTCCATCCAGCGGACGCAAGGGGGAACGGGTTATGGTAAATTTCTTATGGCAAATATCTAGTTCACGATCCTAAAGGCTTGCCATGAGCCGGCGATTGCGATAGAGGATTTTTTTTCAGGAGAGGGTTGAATGCTTTGATAGATGTTCAAATTGGGCCTTTGGTCTTCGGGGATCTCGGAAATGTCGTCGGTGTAATGTTTGATACCATTCTTGTCAATATAGTGATAATATTCTGCAAACACAGAGGAAGCACACAATATATACAAAAAGCAGACAATCAAAACATAAATGAGTTTCATCCTTTTCCTTCTGATTTTTATGTTTTTTCAGCAAAGGCACTTTATTGAATTGAAATTAATAACAAGATCTTTTATAAATGATTAATGTTGTATAAAATAAAACTTACAGAAGTTAGGGACAGGTTACAAGTAAATTGATCTTATTTCCATGAAAACAGGATTACGAAAATGGAGTCAAACATTATAATTGAGTGTGGAAATATAAAGCTTGAGGGGGCCTTACAGAAAAATACGTCTCAAAATGCTGTCATTATTTCACATCCCCATCCGCTTTATGGCGGGAATATGGATAACTCAGTGGTGATGACCATTGCAGCGTCTTTTTTTGAAAAAGGGGTTACAACCCTGAGATTTAACTTCAGGGGAACGGGCAACAGCACCGGCATGTTTGACAATGGCAACGGTGAACAGGAAGATATCAGGGCCGCCATGTCCTGGCTGAAAGAAAAAGGATATCAAAAAATTTACCTTGCCGGATATTCTTTTGGCGCAAGAGTGAATGCCCGGGTGGTTTCCAAAGGATGTGACATCGAAGATCATATTATGGTGTCACCGCCCGTGGAATTTATCAGTTTTGATGATATTGAAAAAATGCCTTCTACGGGTCTTATCGTGACAGGAGCGAATGATGATATTGCCCCCTCAGATTTGATTCAAAAGCATATCAATCGATGGAAAATCATCCCGCGGTACGAGATTATTGAAAATTGTGATCATTTTTATTCAGATTGCCTGGACAGGCTTAAACGTATTCTGATCGATTATCTATCCTGAAAATATCCTGAAAATAAAAAATAATTAATTAAAGACAAAGGAGAGTTTTGTTGAATTATTCATGTTATGCCTCAATTCATGCTCGGCATATTCCTGATAAAATTTGTCTGATAGAACGGTCTCCGGTAACGGGTCTGAGACGATCTTTCACCTGGAAGGAATTTAATGATGAGATTAATCGGGCAGCAAATTTTTTAGCAAAAAAAACAGGGGTTAAACAGGGGGATTTTGTCATGCATCTTCAGAACAATTCCCTTGAATGGCTTGTCACATACTATGCGATTATTCGGCTGGGTGCTGTGATTGTTCCGCTTAATTTCAGGTTTGAAAGTTCTGATGTTCTCTATGCAGCCAGAGTCTGCAATCCTGATGTGGTTATTTTAGGGTCTGAATTTTTAGGGGTTATTCATCCCATTCAAAAAGACCTTATTACGGTTAAAAATTATATCTGTATCGGCGATGATGTGCCGGATGATATGATTGATTTTAAAACGGTTCAAAATTATGAAGATATTTCCGATGCGTTGGTTGAAGTTGACAGAGATCATGCTCTGGCCATGATGTTTACCTCGGGTACAACAGGAAAACCCAAGCCGGTGCTGCATACCCATTTTTCTTTGAATAATACAGCCATTGCCAATGGCATGACCTATTTTGTTCAAAAAGATGATAATTATCTGATTTTTCTGCCATTGTATCATTCCGGCACCATGTTTTTGTGGGCCCCATTTTATGCCACAGGGGCCACGGGAACTATTCTAAGAAATTTTAGAGATCCCAAATGGATCATTGAAGCCATTGAAGTTGAAAAGTGTACGGACGTGCTTTTTGTTGTCCCCATTGGAATTGCTATTCTTAATGCCATAGAAAAAGGCGAGTTAAATCTGGATGACTATGATTTGTCTTCATGGAAATACATGGAGATAGGGGCTCAACCCGTACCTTATGATATTATGAAACTTCTGGTAGAAAAATTACCCTGCGCCGTATCTAATATTTATGGTATCACAGAAGGCGGCGGCGGTGGAACCTTTAATCTTTATCCGGAAGATGGTCTTAAAAAACCGGGCTCCATTGGGAAACCAACTTTTGGGGTTGAAGCAAAAATTATTGATCCTTCAGGAGAGGAACTTCCTGATAATGAGGTGGGTGAGTTGGTATTCCGGACACCCAGAATGATGCGGGAGTATTATTCAAATTCTGAAAAAACACAGGAAACATTGAAAAATGGGTGGCTTTCCACAGGCGATTTATTAAAGAAAGACAAAGACGGGTATTTTTATATTGTTGATCGAATGAAGGATATGATTACCAGTGGCGGTGAAAATATTTTTCCGGTTGAAATCGAAGATGCATTGATGAATCATCCCGATATAGATGATATCGCCTGTATCGGATACCCGGACGATAGACTGGTGGAAATCGTTCTTGCGGTGATTCAATGCAAAGAAGGGCGGCATTTAAACGAAGAAGATATCATTGAATTCGCAAAATCAAACCTCTCTCTTTATAAGGTACCCCGTAAGGTTGTTTTTGATCAGGTTCTCCGGAATCCTACCGGAAAATTGATGAAACCTCAACTTCGGGAAAAATATACAGGTCGAAAAGAGGCATTTAAAAAATTGGATTAAAGGACATAAAATGAAATCAAAACAACCGCATGATTTTGATTATATCGTTATCGGCTCAGGCTTTGGTGGAAGTGTCTCTGCATTAAGACTTTCTCAGAAAGGGTATCGTGTGGGGGTGTTTGAAAAAGGGAAAGAATGGAAAACTAAAGATTTTCCAAAGACCAATTGGAATATCAAAAAATATTTATGGCTGCCGGCCCTGGGGTGTTATGGATATCAGATGCTCACCTTGTTTAAACATGTCATGATTCTTCATGGTGGTGGTGTTGGCGGTGGAAGCCTGGTATATGCCAATCAGCTTCTTGTCCCTCCTGATGAGGTGTTTAAAAGCCGGGACTGGTGCATTGAAAATGCCAAAGAAAAGTTGATGCCTCATTATGAAACGGCCAGAAAAATGCTGGGAGCCAATTTAAGTCCCCAAGTGGGCAAGGCGGATAAGCTGTTAAAAGAAGTGGGAATTGAAATGACCGGGAAAGACACCTTCCATAAAAATGATGTGGGAATTTTTTTTGGTGAACCTGATAAGACAGCCCCGGATCCTTACTTTGACGGCAAAGGCCCGGATCGGACCGGATGTACCTTTTGTGGTGCCTGTATGATCGGGTGTCCTGTCGGGGCAAAAAATACTTTGGATAAAAATTATCTCTATCTTGCAAAAAATCTGGGCGCAAAAATTATCCCGGAAACCCATGTAACAGGTGTCAGACAGGTCCATGGGGGATATGAGGTCATCACGAGAAATACCACTGGGATTTTAAAAAAAGAAAAACGATATACGGCTAAAGGTGTTGTTTTTTCCGGTGGTGTATTGGGTACGGTAGAGCTTTTAAGTAAATGCAAAGATAAGGGAATGCTGCCCAATATTTCCGATGAACTGGGAAATATTGTGAGAACCAATTCCGAAACGCTTATCGGTGTTAAATCAAATGATAAAACAACTGACTGGAATGATCAGATTGCCATAACATCGGGGATTTACCCGGATGATTCCACCCATATTGAAATTGTAAGATATAATAAAGGATCAGATGTTCTTTTAAATCTGTTAACCATTATGTCCGGCGGTGGCGGCAAAATACCAAGAGTGATAAGATTCCTGGGAAATATTGTAAAACAGCCTTTAAATTTTATCCGGTTGTTATGGCCTCTGGGCAAGGCTGCATCCATATCCGTCCTTCTGGTAATGCAAACGGATAAAAATCATTTGAAACTGAAATATAAGTCAAGGTGGTGGCGATTTGGCAGCAAATCAATTAATTCTGAGATACCGAAAGGGTTTCAAAGATCCCCCAGTTTTATCCCGATTGCCAATGAGACGGCAAAACGTCTGGCAAAGAAAATGAATGGGATTCCATTGAGTTCCTTTCCTGAGGTTGTCTTGCATACATCGACAACGGCACATATTCTGGGAGGGTGCTGTGTGGGCGATTCTTCAAAGGATGGCGTTGTTTCCAACAAAGGGGAATTATTTAATTATCCCAATCTTTATGTGGCCGACGGATCAGTTGTTTCAGCCAATCTTGGTGTGAACCCAAGCCTTACCATCACGGCTCTCTCAGAACATATTATGTCAGCAATTCCTGATAAAAATTAATATTAAAATAAGGCAGGTTTAGAAAAAAAGCTTACAAAATAAGTTAAAATCAGGAGAAATGATTCTAATAGTTATGGAAAATTAAAAAATTCCTTATAAAATTAAAAATAATACTTGACATAGATTTATTGATTTGATTAATCTTTAGAAAATAGAAAAGCATAATGTTTTATTGGGTATCTATTTTTTCACAGTATTACAAAGTATTAAATTTTTATATCTAAGGAGGGAATCATGCCAATCAAAGAAAACACACTTATTCTTGACGGTTATACATTAACAATTGAAGAGCTTATTAAGGCAGGTCAGGATTTGTCTATCAAAGTTGAAGTCGATAAAAAAAATTGGCCTAAAATTCGTGAGTGCAGAGCGCTTGTGGATAAATGGGCAAACGAAGAAAGATGTATTTATGGTGTAAATACCAGCTGCGGCGGACTTGTTGATTATCTTCTGCCTAAGGAAAGAGATAATGATTTTCAGAAAAATCTTGTTAGAAGCATAACCACACAGGTTGGTAAACCATTTGAAGATACATTGGTAAGAACTTTCATGATTGCCAGGGCAAATTCTCTTTGCCGTGGCTTTTCCGGTATTAAGGAAGTTAACTTAAAAATTTACCTTGAAATGATAAATAAAAAAGTATTTCCCCTGGTTCCAAGAAAAGGCTCCCTTGGTACCAGTGGTGACCTTGGACCATTGGGCTGTATCGCAAGCGTAGCTTTTGGAGAATGGAAAGCAAATTATAATGGTAAATTAATGCCTGGTAAAGAAGCCATGGAAGCTGCCGGTATTGACCTTATGTATTTAAATGCAAAAGAGGGGCTTTCACTTATTAATGGAACTTCCGGAATGGTAGGGCTCGCCAGCACGGTTATCACAGAAGCTACCAATACAGTAAAGAATGCAGATATCATTGCAGCCTTTGCCATTGAAACGTTAATGGGCAGATTTAATCCTTTTGATCCAATCGTTCACGAGCAGAAATACCATCCTGGTCAGATGGCTACTGCCATGAATTTAACGAAACTGTTAAAAGGAAGCAATCTTGCAATCGATGAAGTTGAACTCTCTTATAAACTTCAGTCAACCCTTAAAGAACATAAAGGTGTTTCTGTTGCAGATATTCCAGTTGAAGATGCATATTCAATCCGCTGTACCCCCCAATTTGTAGGTCCAACAAAAGATTCTTTAAAAAATGCCCATGATGTTCTTACAAGAGAGCTTAACTCCAGTAATGACAATCCATTGATTTTTACAGAGCTGGATACATTTTTTCATAATGGTCATTTCCATGGTCAGCCAATCTCCTTTGCAATGGACTGCCTTGGAATCGCCATGATTAATTTAGGTGTTGTAAGTGACAGACGAATTGACAGATTTATGGATGAACACCACAGCACCGGATTGCCACCATTTCTCTGCAAAGAAGACACCGGTGTTAGAATGGGACTTATGGGTGGGCAATTCATGACAACATCACTTGTTGCAGAAAACAGAACTCTTGCAATCCCTGCTTCCATCCAGTCTATTACATCTACTGCGGATTTCCAGGATATTGTCAGTTTTGGTCTTATTGCAGGAAGAAAAACAAGAAAAATTGTTGAAAATACTAATCATATTCTTTCTTTTGAGCTACTCTGTGCTGCACAGGCAGCAGATCAAAGAGGTGTTGAAAGACTCAGCCCTGCAGGTAAAATAATGCATAAAGCTGTTCGTGAAACCCTTGATTATATGGATAAAGACAAGGTTTATATTGATGACATGGAAGAATTGAAACAAAGAATTGAGTCCGGTGAATTTGTTGAAAGAGTTGAAAAAGAGGTTGGCGAATTGTTGATTGTTCATACAAAGGATGAATAATAAGGATAAGGACGATGCCATGACTGAAAAACAAAGTGGGATTGAAGAACAGATTGAAAAGAAAATAGCCGATGCATATACGGAAAAGTTTCCTGTTTCCAGAGAGCGTCATGAAAAACTGATCAATTATATTCCCGGTGGCGCAACCCGAAGCCTGAGTTATTTTAAACCGTATCCCATTCACATTGATTATGGGCAGGGCGCTTATGTATATACCCATGAAGGGCATAAGCTTTTTGATGTTACCAACGCCTATGGTGCCATTGTCCATGGTCATGGGGATCCGGATATTGTTAAGGCCGTTCAGGAAGGAATCGCAAAGGGTTCTCAGTATTCTACCCCGACAACCGGGCAGTATCGCCTGGCAAAACTCCTGTGCGAAAGAATACCCGGGTTTGATCGGGTCAGGTTTGTTAATTCAGGGACTGAAGCCACTCTATTTGCTCTGAGAACTGCAAGGGCATATACGGGAAAAGATAAGATCCTGAAAATGATCGGTGGGTTTCATGGAACCCATGACTGTGTGGCGGCATCCACAAAAAAAAATGTCATCACAGCCGGAATCCCCAAGGGTATGACCGAAGACATGCTGGAAGTCCCGTTTAATGACTTTCATGCGCTTGAAAAAGCGGTTAAGCAAAATGCATCTGAACTTGCCGCTGTCATTATGGAGCCTTTTTTAGGTGCGGGTGGTGTTGTGCTGCCAAAACCGGGGTATCTTGAACATGTAAGAAAAGTGACATCTGATAATAATGTTCTGCTGATTTTTGATGAGATTTTTTCTTATCGGGTGAATACAGGTGGATGTCAAAAACTTTATGGCGTGGTACCGGATCTGACAACGGTTGGAAAGGTTGTGGGCGGTGGACTTCCCATTGGCGTGTTTGGCGGCAAAGAAGAGATCATGAATATTTATTGCCATGAAAAAACAGACAAGCCTTTATACCACTCCGGCACCTTTAACGGGTATGAAACCGTGATGCAGGCAGGCTATGCAGCCTTGTTAAAATACGATGAGGATGCCGTTGCCTATGTTAATAGTTTGGGAGATCAGTTCCAAAAGGGCCTGTTGGAAAGTTTTAAATCCAATGGATTAAACATCCAGTCCAATCAGATCGGATCGTTGCTGAATCTGCATTTTGTCAATGAACCCGTTACAACCGCAGAACAGGTGTTAGAATCCGTAGAACAATTGCATACGCTCATGCATTTGTCGTTGCTGACCAAAGGAGTTTTTACCATTCCAAGAGGGTTGTTTATCCTGTCAACGGTAATGACCTCACAGGAAATTGATCACTTGGTTGATAAAATAGATGAAACCTTAAAAGAATTGTTGCCATTAATTGAAGAAAAATATAACCATTTAATCTTGTAACCGGTTTAATTTAAAAAAATGTTCGAAATGAGGGAATAAATGGTTCTGGATAAAATTGATAAGCAAATTTTAAACACACTTCAGGAAAATGGGAAAACAACAAATTCCAAGTTGTCTAAAATTGTTGGGATTTCAGCTCCTGCTACCCTTGAAAGGGTTAAGAGATTAGAACTTGCAGGGGTGATCTCTCATTTTACGGCGGTAATTGACCCTGAAAAAATTGGGTTTTCAATTATGGGCATAGTCAATATCGGCCTGAGTTTGAGCAGCCTTTCCTCGGTGGCTGAAATAAAGAAAAAATTTTTTAATCTGGATGAGGTCATTGAATGTTACCAGATTGCCGGTGCAAATGATTTTATCCTTAAAGTGATTGCAAAGGATATTAAAGCCTATGGAGAGTTTATGAATACAAAACTCACCCGGATAGAAGGCATTCAGGTTATTAAATCGTCTTTTGTCATTGATAATGTCAAAGAAAAGAGAAAGTTTACCCTTGATCTGGATGAGGCGTACGGGGTGTAAAAAACAATTTAAATTTTTGTAACAGGAGAATTAAGAAAAATGGATAATAAAATAATCATCACAGCAGCCGTGACCGGATCTGTTCATATTCCCACCATGAGTGATTACCTTCCCATAACGCCTGACGAGATTGTGGAAGATGCGGTAAAAGCCCATGAGGCCGGCGCAGCTATCGCCCATATCCATGTAAGAAATCCTGAAAACGGATTGCCGGTATCTGATCCGGATCTTTTTATGGAAGTCTGTTCAAAGATCAAAGCAAGATGTAATATTATATTGCTTCCCACCACAGGGGGCGGCATGAACCAGACCACTGAAGAGAAACTGATCCCCATCAAGCAACTGGAACCGGAAATGTGTTCTTTTGATCCTGCGCCGTTTAACTTTGGTATTTTCCAGATTGCAGGCCGCTTTAAAGAGTTTAAACATG
>JAFCZY010000057.1 GCA_019314105.1 Deltaproteobacteria bacterium | reverse complement strand
CTCCTCATGGACGATCATTTTCTCCATGATACCGATAATCTGGTCGCTGGTTTTTCCCGGCCCGAAAATCACTTCGGGAAATCCCTTTCTTAAAGACCTGTGATGATCTATCTGCGCAAAATCAATGGTTTCAAAAGAGATATGTTTTAGCTGCTGTTGCGCATCTTCCACAGATAAGGATCCTTTTGCCACACGGGATAAAATTTTGGTTAAATTGTCTTGATTCATAGCATAAACCGGATTTAGTTTTTTCGGCCTAACCAGGCAGGTCCCTTGGACGGTTTTTCCACTTTAGCCTCATCCTTGTCAGGGGGTGTGTTTGTCACTTCATTTTTCTTGTCCGCAGGTGGTTTTTTGCTTTCCTCCTGATGGTCGGCAATATATTTGGAATATCCCCATTTATATCTGCCGAATTTGCAATAGCCCTGGACATTATTGAATCGTGCGTCAATATTTTTTCCAATGGGGATCACATTACCGTCAATATTGGGGCTTAGATACTCTGCCAACTCGACACTGCCTCCACCGGAAAGAATAATGGAATCAATATCCCAATCATTTTCCCACAGTCGGTTGAGATCGGATGTAATGGCGGATGCGGCATGGTTGTAAACCCGTTTCTTAAGATTTGAAATATTATATTCTTTTCCCTTTATTTTGATCATTCCCGAGTCAATATGTTTAAACATTCTGTAAAGTTCGATACTGACATTGCTTTCTTTTTTTAATTTATTGGCAATTACGGAAAAGCATTTTGAAATACCGGTGTCCGTTGTGGAGGAACCTCTTTCAATATATTTAAGATGATCAAAAATACTAAAATCAGTGGTTTTAAAACCAATATCAACAACACCCAGTTTTTGTTTTGAAATCCCTTTGTCTTTTATTCTCCCCATTTCATCAAAAAGGAGATTGAAAATTGATCCAATAGGTTGCGGGATGATATGAATTTCATTGATATGAATTTTTTTTGTTACATTTTGACCGTCTTTATTGTGAAACGTTATTTCGTGAATTCCTTTGATCATCTTTTTGAATTTTTTGCCGTCTCTTTTTAGATAACCCACAGGCAAACCTGATACGACATTAATAGGCGCTGAAGTATCGGTGCAAATACCTGCGGCTGTGATTGCAAGAATTTTGACAAAATTTTCAAGAAGCGTTTCCTGGATTCTTTTCCTCCTGTAAGCTTTAGGCTCTATTATCGGATCAATTCAAGACTTAACTTCAAAGTTAAATAGCATTATGAAAGGATTTGAGTCAAGGAAAAGTAAAATGGAGTTCAGGCATTCTTGCACTTCTTCACAGAATATTATAAAAGTTTAAAAAATAATTATTTTGCGGGTAAAAAAATGGAGAAAGACAAGGTATTTGCAGTAAAAAAAGAGAGAGTCAACCCTTTTGAATTTAATGAAGCGGTGGCCAGGGTGTTTGATGATATGCTGAATCGATCGGTCCCTTTTTATGCTGAAACCATTCAGCGGCAATCGCAACTTGCCGCCCACTATTACCAGGCGCACAGTCGTATTTATGATCTGGGCTGTTCCCATGGAAATCTGGGGATGTTGATCTTGGACCAATTAAAGGGAAGGGCAGTCTCCATGACAGCTGTGGACAGCTCCAAACCAATGATTGAAAAGTATTCAAAGCGGCTTGGAAAATATGATACCACACCACCAGTTGATCTTGTCTGCGGGTTGTTAGAAGATGTTCAAATTAAAAATGCATCAGTGGTTTTAATCAATCTGACCCTGCAGTTTCTGGATACAGGGAAACGGGATGATCTCATAAAAAAAATATACCAGGGAATGAATCCGGGCGGCATCCTTCTTTTAACGGAAAAAACCGTTCATGCATCAAAGGTGCTGGATGATCTTCAAACAAAATTTTATAAAGTATTCAAAGTTGAAAACGGTTATTCCCAGCTTGAGATCAGTCAGAAAAGGGATGCCCTTGATAAAGTCCTCATCCCGGATACTATTGAAACCCATCGAAACAGAATCTTAACCGCCGGATTTACAACATTTGATGTCTGGCTCAAATGGTTTAACTTTGCCTCAATGATTGCGATAAAAAATTAAAATGGAAAAACTTCTTCAACAACGGCACACTCTGAAAATAGACCATTGCTACAATGCGTTTGAAACCCTTATAAAAGAGAAAATAGCCTTTCTGGATCATGCCAAAGGTAATTTTCTAAAATTTAAAAAAATCCTTGAAAGTCTGCCCGACGTTGTTCCTTCGGTAATAGATCTTGAAAGCCGTGCTGTCACCGTCGGGGATACATTAGATTTGACACAGCAGGAACATGGCCTGCTGATGGATCGGCTTGAACAGCTTTGCCCCTGGCGAAAAGGACCGTTTAACCTTTTCGGGATTCAGATTGATTCAGAGTGGCAATCCTGGATGAAATGGGAACGGCTCCTTCGTTATATTGGCAGTCTCAAGGGGCAGCGAATTCTTGATATCGGTTCCAGCAACGGGTATTATATGTTCAGGATGGCTGCTCAAAATCCATTGATGGTATTGGGGCTGGAGCCTCAAAGCACATTTTATTTTCAATATCTTGCCATCCAGAAGTTTTTAAGGCAGGAAAACGTTTTCTGTCTGCCAGTTCCCCATGATCAATTGCCGAAAATGGATAAATATTTTGATACAGTGTTTTGCATGGGCGTTCTGTATCACCGGAAATCTCCCCTCCAGATGCTGAAGGATATTTGTGATTCCATGAGGCCTGGCGGTAAGCTCATTCTTGAAAATCTTATTCTTGATTCGAAATCAAATTTCTGCCTTTTCCCGAAAGACCGGTATGCAAAAATGCGAAATATCTTTTTTATCCCGGATCTTCTGGTAATGGAATCCTGGCTTTTGCGGGCAGGATTTAAAAATATCAAATGTGTGGATATCACAAAAACATCTTTTGAAGAACAGAGAAAAACTCGATGGATTCAGACGGAAACCTTAAAAGATTTTCTGGACCCTGACAATCCTGATAAAACCGTAGAAGGATACCCTGCACCTGTCCGGGCTATTTTTATTGCAACGGCAGCTTAAATCGTGTTTTACCTACCGTCAAAAGGAAGCCGTAGAAACTTGCAGATTGGATATCAGAAAGGATTGTCCGTTATTCTCCGTACATATCGGTTATCAGTTTTCGTAACTGGGCTGCTTCTAAACTCGATAATTGATCAATTTTCTTTTTTAATCGTAGTTTACTAATGGTGCGTATTTGGTCAACGGCTATCTCGGCTTTTTTATTTGTACACTTAATCTGGAGACGGCTTCTCCATTGTGAATGCAATTTTGAGGTTAAAGGGCAGATGACAACGGTTTCTAAATACTTATTCATTTCATTCTGGCTAATGATAACAACAGGACGTATCTTTTTGATTTCACTTCCTATTGAAGGGTTGAGATCAGCGAAGTATATTTCATATCTTTTAAAATTCAAATTCTTCATCATCCAATCCATCAAGAAGGGTTATATCAAAATCATTCCAATTTTCTTTTTCATCAGCCATGGCCATATAAGTATCTTCCCAGGAAAGAGTCTTATCATCTTTCTTTCGAAGAAGCAGACCTTTTTCTGTTTCTTCAAGCAAAAGGAATTGATTAAAACCATATTTTTGCAGAAGCGATTTGGGTATGCGAACGCCTTTGGAATTACCAATAGGGACTAATTTAATATCTCTTGTGCGTGTTTGTTTTTCCATATTTTTTTTCCTTATACGCTTGTTGAATTATCAGGTAGTGCTTAAGATGTAGCAGGGTTTCAAAAATTAAATATCACTACAAGTTCAGGCTATCAATTATTATGTATGTATTGTAATTACATTGTGCAATAAAATCAAGCGTAGATTTAGTTTGAACAGAAAAATCCAATTATTGACAAAAAACTAAATTCCTGCAAGGTATTGCGTTACCTGTATTTTTTTATTATGGATGACATTGTCTGATTCATAACGTATAAAACCGGAAGAAGAAAGGGTGATAAATGACAGAAGATATAAATTTCCTTGAAAACATTCAAGATGAGTTAAAACAGATAGTGCAGCCCTATCAAAAAGATCTTAACCAGAAAATAAAAAAAGCTGAATTCATAAAATTATGCATCCGGTGCGCCGGCAGGGACGATTTTCTTAAACTGGATGAATTGCTTAAAAGCAAAATTGCAGAAGATATCAAAGCAGATGGAATTCTTGAAAACTGCACCCCTGTTTTTGAATCATTGGGTAGTTATGCAAATGAAAAAGTGGAGCAATACAGGATTGAGCTTGTTAAAGATTTGACCCGGTTTTGTCAGGAAGCTGAACTTGAAATTCAGATAGATTTCCCTAAGTTTGCTGTTCTTAAAGGTATTAACGGCGAAATTGATTTTAGCGGCCGTTGCACCATAATCAATAAAAAAGTGCTCAAATCCATTGATCCCAGGCGTATTTTAACGGCAGTTTCAAGACTTAAACATCAGCTTTACGATCGACCCTATGACCCGCAAAAATTTATTGATTCCCTTTACCAGGTTTACCTGGGATTGGTTGAAAAGGAAAAATCAACGTTTAGTCATTCAGTTCCCATTCAAAAATTTTATCTTGAGTATGTCATATCTTTGCAGACCAAAGCCTTTTTTCAAAACATGGACAAGGGTAAATTCAAGGGTTACAGCCTGGATCAGTTTTCCGTTGATATATGGCGTTATTTCCAGGCCGGTATCGGCGGGACATCCAAAGGGTACGAACTTCAACTCTCCCCCGGGCGTAATAAATCCCTGTGGCTCATGGACAGCCAGGGAGAACCAAGACAGATTACAGCAATTTCTTTCCATAAAAATCAGGAATAACAGCAATGATATCCAAAGAAGAAGTCGACCGGTTAGAACCCTTTCAGGCCCGTTCTATTATTGAACAGCTTCGCAAGGGCAGTGTGCCAATTGACTATGTCCCCCTTTTTACCGTGGGACGGCAAAACTGGCTCACCTTTATTGAGGATGACCTGGAACATTATATTGGTCAGGGTGGGTCCAAGGTTCGTTTTATCAGCGGTGATTATGGTGATGGCAAAACTCATTTTATGTCGGTAATCAGGCATCTGGCTATGGAGAAGGGGTTTGCCGTCTCTTTTGTGGTACTCACACGGGAAGTTCCCATCCATAAATTTGAAATTGTTTATCAGACCATAGTGAGGCAGCTTCAGGGTGATTTTCAAGGGACCGGTATCAGGAACATGCTTGTGGCATGGCTTGAAACACTTGAGCTGACACCCATTCAGGCCCAAAAGAATAAATCTCAAAAGAATAAATCTCAAAAGGATGAAGCCCAAAAGATCAGGGTTGCCCTTGCTGATGAGTTCAGGAATATCCAGGGCATGGACATCAATTTTGCCAATGCCCTGATTGCACTTGTAAACAATCGTTTTGCCCCTTTTCCCCCGGAAGAGGAAGAAAAACGTGATGCTGATCGTGAGGTTCTTCTTCACTGGTTTGAAGGCGGCAAGGTTACCAAACGGGAACTCAAGCCTTTTCAAATTTATGAGTTCCTTAACAAGGCCAACAGCAAGCAGTTGATGAATTCTTTGATCCTGTTTTTGCGTCACATAGGCCACCAGGGTCTGATCCTGCTCCTGGATGAGATGGAAACAGTGATGGCCCAAAGCGCTTCCATTCGTAATGCAGCCTATGAAAACGTACGTCTTCTTATTGATAACAGTGAATCATCCCAATATCTTCATATTTTTTTCTCTATTATTCCCGATATATTGATGTCGGAAAAGGGTTTTAAGTCCTATGATGCTTTGTGGAGTCGCATACGATCAATTGGAGAATCCGGAAAACTCAACTATAGGGGTGTCCTGGTGGATATTCATCAAACCCCCCTTAAAACAAATGAGCTGGTTGAGCTTGGCAGGTGTTTGAGAACCATCCACGGCATTTCCTACCGCTGGGACCCCAAAGATTTGGTAAATGATGAGCTGATGGAGAAGATATGCGTAAATCAGAAACGGATGGGTGTGATCAGTGAGGTTCGCCTTTTTATTAAACAATTAATTAATATCCTTGATATGGCTGAACAGGGTCAGGCCCCTGAAGATATGGATATGGGCCGGCAGATTGTGGAAACCAGGCGGGAAATGGAGGCTGAAAAAATTGAACAAATGCAGCCTTCATGGGATGATTGAAGGGAGACCGGAGACGGGAAATATAAAAATGGATGATTTGAATTTTCAAGCTTTGTTGAATAATGCGGATAATTTTGAACTTCGCCGTGCAGTGGAGCGATTGCGTGAAGGGCTTTTTGATCCCCTGGGCGTGCGGTTGCTCACAACGGGTGAAACAAAGTTAAACAAAGTTTTTGATAAAGGCGTGAAGGCCCTTGACAGGGGTAAACCATCCCATTTATGTATTTGCGGTGCTTATGGACAGGGCAAATCACATAGCTTAAATTATATTAAACAGCGGGCTCTGGGTCAAAATTTTGTGGTAAGCTATGTTAATCTTGATCCACGGCAGGTTCCTTTTCACGATTTTAAAGATGTCTACAGGGCATTGATGGAGGGCATGAAATTTCCCAATTCAGAAAATTCCTTTGTCAATGTCTGGAAAACCTTTGTTAATAAATGGCTGGCGTTGCCTGAAAACAGCAAAAAATCCTGTAGGGATCTTATTCCTGAACAGATTCCCCATCGTTTTAAAGCGGTTTTAACAGCCATGGCCCAGAAAAATATTTCAATCCCCGCCCAAAAAAGAAAATTAAAAAAACATGCCAGATTCAAACCCAGAGAATTTTCCTGGATTCTGAAAAATGCCCTTATGGGGAAAAATATCCCTGCATGGCGGCTGCGTTCTGTTTTTTATTATCGCCAGGTATCTTTTTACAAAGAAAATTCTCTGGTCTGTAAGCGCCAGGGCCAGTATCTTGCCATGGTTCAAGGCATGGCAAAACTGTTCCGGAAAATTGGGTTCAAGGGATGGCTTGTATTGTTTGACGAAGGGGAATCCATTATACAAACCCGTATTACAAGCCGCAGTAAAAGTTATAAACTTCTTAATAAAATTTTTTGTCCTGAAACAAAACCCAGTGGCTTTTATCCTGTTTTTGCCTTTACCAATGATTTTTTCACCTGTCTTTCAGACGAACCATATGACCGGGTCAGGATTAAAAAAAATGGGAGAAATGGAACTCCACCGATCGCAATTCCCTATTTTAACAGGAACTACAGCAGGGCTTGGGAAAATATTAATATCCACACATTGCATGACCTTTCATCAAAGGAATGGGAAATGCTTATCAATAAACTTATTGCGGTTCACGCGGGTGCCTACAAGTGGGAGCCGCCTGCTGCTTTAATGCAAAGTCAAATGAACCTTGCTCTGTCCAGGTTGCCAGGCGTTGAAGCACGTCTGAAACTTAAATCCCTGGTGAATCACCTTGATCTTGCACAGCAAAGCCGGGTTATGGAATATCAGCTTGATTAATCATTTAAATGCCTGATTCACTCCTCTTACAACTTCCCAATACATTCCGTGCCTTTTACGGTGCTTTTATAAGTCTGCACAGCGTCCAGAGGGAGGCTGTTGTCCCCATCCTTTCAGGCCGGGACCTGGTGCTGCAGGCTGCCACGGGATCAGGCAAAAGTGAGGCAGTGCTTGCTCCCTGCCTGGAACGGGTGATCAGCTCCGGCAGGAAGACGGCTGTTCTATATATTATTCCCACAAGAGCGCTTGCCATGGATTTAAAAAGACGATTTGAATCTATTATCACAGAACGTCTGGGGCTCAACCTTGCCATTCGAACCGGTGATATCAAGCGTGCAGGGGGAAAACATCCGGATATCATGTTCACCACCCCGGAATCCCTGGATGTGATGCTGGGAAGCGCCAATGCTGATCTCAAGGGGTTTTTATCCCGGGTGGGGACAGTGGTGATTGATGAGGTTCATCCCTTGATTCACCAGTACAGGGGTCGCCATCTTGTCTACCTTTTTACCCGGCTTGAACGTAGGACAGGCCGGGGACTCCAGAAAATAGCCATGTCGGCCACCATTGCTCGGGTAGATACTGTTATTGATTTTTTTGGTTTCAGGGCCAATACACAGCGTATTATTACCAGTGTTAAGAGAAATATAATTGCCCGCCTGCTTCATATTAAACAGGAGGAGTCCGAGATTCCCGTTCTTCTCAATGATCTGTATGAGTTCTGGCAGTATCGGAAAATACTTGTTTTTGTCAACAGCCGGGCTGCCTGTGACAGGTTGTTTGGCATTGTCAACAGGACCGGAAGATTTCAAGGGGTTTGTGAATTGCATTATTCCAATCTCAAGCCTCGGGAACGAAAGAAGGCTGAAAAAAAGTTCCGCATAAGATCCTGTGCCCTTTGCATTGCCACCAGCACTCTTGAGCTGGGTATTGATGTGGGGGATGTGGATGCCGTGCTTTTATATGAGCCGCCCGGTTCAGTATCAGCTTTTCTCCAGCGCATTGGCAGG